>JAJYVR010000150.1 GCA_021791935.1 Acidobacteriota bacterium | reverse complement strand
CGCCCTAGCCCAGGGTGAAGCCTTCGCCCAGATATACGCGCCGCACTTCCGGGTCCTGGCCGAGTTCTTCCGGTGTTCCGGCGCGAAAAATCTTCCCCTCGTTGATGATGTAGGCCCGGTCGGTCACCGTCAAGGTCTCGCGCACATTGTGGTCGGTGATCAGGACGCCGTATCCGCTGGCCTTCAGGTCGAAAATAATGTCCTGCAAATCGTGTACCGCGATCGGATCGATTCCGGAAAAGGGTTCGTCCAGCAGAATGAAATTCGGCTCGATCGAGAGGCATCGGGCAATCTCCACCCGTCGGCGTTCCCCGCCAGAGAGTGCGTAGCCGCGCGTTTTCCTTACATGGCCCAGGCTCAACTGTTCAATCAACCGCTCCATGCGCGCCCGCCGCTGCTGCCATCCGCCGGGCTGCACTTCCAACACCGCCAGGATATTTTCTTCAACCGTCAGTTTGCGAAAAACCGATGGCTCCTGCGGCAGGTAACTGATGCCGAAATTGCGGGCCCGCAGATACATGGGCAGCCGCGTAATGTCACGGTCGCCCACCAGCACCCGCCCAGAGTCCGGCTCAACCAGGCCGACAATCATGTAGAAGATCGTCGTCTTCCCCGCGCCGTTCGGCCCCAGCAGCCCCACCACTTCTCCCTTGTGGATCTCCAGGCAGACCCCTCGCACCACTTGCCGTCCGCGGTAGTTTTTCGCCAGTTGGTCGGTTGTCAGTCGCTGCATTATTTCTTCTGCACCCGGGTCTTGGTCACTGCTGCATCGTTGGATGTTCCGCTTACTATTATCGCCTGTGTCCGCGAGGAAAACGTGAGGACCTGCCCCGTCACGGTCCCCTGGATCGAGTCCACCACCTGGGGAGGGTTGGCGCCGTCTCCGGTCAGCACAAAATGGCCGTCGCTCGCCGTATACACCAGTCGGGTCCCGGTTCCGCGCCGCCCCGGCTGCTCCAGCACGACATGCCCTGTGGCGACAATCCTTTCAACGGAAGATTGCGGTGAATTGTTGCTATGGGGCGCTGTTTTTTTCTCAGTTGCCGCCGACGCGGTCCCTGGCTTCGCCTGGAAACGAGGACTCGCAGGCGTCAGAAACACTTCCGCCTGGTCCGCAAACACATTGCCGCTCGAACTGATCGCCTCCACGCGGTCGGAGAAGCTGGCTTTGTGTTCCGCATCCGAGTACAGCAGCCGTCCGCTCAACACGCGAAATGTCGAAGGTCCCCGGTTGGCAGTTTCGGGACTGCCATGTTCACGATTGCCCGACTCGCCGGCTTTCGATGTCTTCTGTCTGCCCTGCTGCGCAGGCTCCGCCGACTGCCCCAGGAACGTGGTATGGACGCACTTCGTGCAGGGCCCGTTGCTATACGCAGTCAGCGTCTGCATCTTTTGCGACACCTCAATCACCGGCGCTTCCACGGAACTGCCTCCCTGCCAAAGCCGCGCCTGCCCGGTAAAGATGGCCTTCTGTGCATCGTGCAGCAACAGCGCCTGCCGGGCAATGACGTGCGTAGGCTGGTTTCCGCTCAACAGCCCTCCCGGCCCCGCCTGCGACGGAGTGCTCGAATGAACGGTTGTCTGCACCGCACCGGTCGCCAGCATTTTTCCAGCCGCGCGTTGCACTTCGAATCGTTCGGCCGTCATCTCCAGGCTGGCATCGCGAAAGACGGGCTCGCCGGTCAGCGTCAAGGTGTCGTTCGCCCCGTCGTATTCCGCTCGGGCAGCAGTCGCGGTAGAGATCTGCGGGCCGCCATCCGCGCCTGCGGCGTCAGTCTTTTTTGCCGATGTCTGCTGGAGCACCACGTGCCCCGTCTGCACCACCGTTCGTATCGATTGGCCATTGGTTGCGTTCAGTCCGCCATGGGGTGCGGCGGCTGCGATTGGAATGCCAGTCGCGAAATCGATCGCCAGCACATCTCCGGTACTCGTATCGATGTCTCCATTGGGTGCGACCATGCGCATCCGCGTCTGCCCAACGCCATCGAGATGCTGCATTTCATTCCCGGGCGCAAATCTCGCCTTCAACGTCCGCGCGGCAAGACTGGTCGCCTGCGCGGGATGACCCGCAACCGTATTCCGCGAAGTAAACACCGCGCCTCCGGTCGCCTCCGCCTCCTGCAACTGCGTCGGGCCGCTCTGCGCCTTCCCGTTCTTCCCTGGCCCGCTCTGCCCCGGCCGCAGATGCAGCACCAGGTGGTTCGCCGCCAGTGTGCGATGGAGCTGCTCCTTGTCCGCATCGATCTGCTGCTGAAAATTCACGTCTCCATACAGCGTGACAAGCTTGGCGTGACCGTTTGCGTCAAAGTCGACGACGGCATCGCGTCCGCCGCCGACGGTCTGCTGTGTCGGCTGGTTCTGCGTCAACTGTACGCCGCCAGAAAAATGCGCCTGCTGCGGCTGGTTTTGTTCGTCCAGATGCACCTGCATCGTAGCCGAACGTATGCCGGTCCCATCGGCGGAGGCCAGATCCACCGCATTCTGCGCATCCATCTTTTCCGCCGAACCGTCCGCCCGTAGAAAGATCGTTGCCATTCCCGCGCTGCCATGCTCATCCCCCTTGGGACCGCTGGAAAGGTACCGCGGCTCCAACAGATGGACTTGCGCTGCTTGCCGATCGTAGATCGCATGTGTAGCATGCACGATCGCGGAACGGTCCTGCATCTGGGTCGTCAACACCACCTGCGACTGCAGGATCAATTGCCCGGTCTTCGAGAAATACTGCGCGCCCAACGCGTTGCCGGTGGATTTTGAAAACTGAAAATCCACTTCCCCGCTGCACGTCGCCTCGCCGGTTTTTTGGTTGAAAACCAGCCCGTGCGTCGTAATGTGAACGACCTGCGGTTCCGCGTTCTTTGCGGATGTCGGATGCGCGGGAGGGGGCGCATGCAGAACGATGTGCGCCTCCCCCTGCGCAATCACGACCTCACTGTCCTGGTCGTATTCGAAGTCTTTTCCGGCGATGGTGTCGGCCTGGTCGTTCTGCCGGTTGTACATGTCGATTTCAACGTCGTGCAGCATCACCCGCCCGCCCGTTTTGTAGCTGATCGCGTGCGCCGCATGCAGCGTAAAGACCCTGCGGCCGCCCTCGGTGCTGAATCGCACAAAACCTTGCGTCGTTTGCTGAATCTGGATTCCGAGACGGCCCGGCAGGTCCTGGGCAATCCGGCGAAGCCGCCATCGTCCGTAAAAAATCGAGCCTGCGATGAACACCAGCAACATCGTCGCCACCACGACGATTGCCAGGCGCAGCCTCTCAATTGTCCAGCGCATACCACCATCTTCTCATTTCGCGCCGCAGATGCAGATGTTGTGGGTGCCCCATCCTAGCGCAGCTAGGGTGGGATAGTAGGAAGCCCGCATCACAATCATCTGCGAAAATACTTCAGCCGCGAAAAAATCTACAATGGGACCATGGCAGACTCTCTCTTCTACAGCCTGTGGTTTCCAAATTTCCGCCTGTCGTCGCTGCCGGAAAAACTCGTCAGCGTGATGCAGCAGCTTCCCCATCCGCTGGTCACCGCTGCCTCCGTCTATCCGTTGGACTGGCAGCAATCGCCTACGTTCCAGCGCGTCTACATTGCGGAAAACGAGGAGCCTGCCCCTCCCGAACAAGCCGTCGCCGAAGCCACGGAAATTCTGCATGAAGACAGCGCGTATGAGTTTGAGCTGCCCTGGAAGCTGTGGTACCCGGAGAGCGACGGCCTGCTCGATCCAGTCTGGAAAGAAGAAGTCCGCATTGTGCGCGTGGTTGGACTGGGCCCGCAATTCGAAGACGGCAGTTATGAGCAAAACGGCCACATCCGCGTCGACCTGGGACTGGACACGCCGTTCCTGTGCGACGACATTCCGCTCCAGGAAGACGACCAGATTTTCGTGAAGAAGAACATCCAGCAGCTGGTGGACTTTACCACACAGGTGGAAAAGAATTGCGGCGTGGAAACTCGCCTGCTATGGACCGAGAGCGAAGAAAGCCTGGCGCAAAAGTTGATCGCCCGCCTGCAGAAGCTGAATTAAATCGTCTTCACAGACCGCAAATTGTCCGGGTGCCCCAGGTCTCGATTTTGAGACCTTGGATTCTTCCCTAGCCAACCAAGCAACCGAGGGTGCCCCATCCTGACGCAGTCAGTGTGGGATAGAACCAATCCCGCGCTATAGTCACCGCGATCCAAGTTCAAATCGAAGCCAGCTCGGAAAAATCCGCTGCCCAGCGCACCACAGACTCTGTTCGCGATAGAAGTGCCAGGCGATTGTCACGCAATTGCGGATCGTCGACCATCACCATCACTGAATCGAAGAACGCATTCAGCAGCGGTTGCAAACTGGCGATCGCAGCAATCGCCGCCTCATAATTTCCCTCGCGATAGCTTTGCTGGATGGCCTGATTCACCTCGGTCACCTTGCGCGACAACTCTTTCTCGGCTGTCTCGCGTAGCAATCCCTCAGATTCCCAATAGGCGAAAATGATCTTCTTCTCCTTCGCCTGACGCAGAATGTTTGCGGTCCGCTTCAGCAGTTCCGCCACCGCCAGCACATTCGGCGAGCCCACCTGCGCATCCAGCGCTTTCGCAAATCCGGCAATCTTCCCATAGCCAATCAGGAGGCCGTCCACTTCGTAATCGCTTCCCGTCGTGCCGGCCTTCCGTATCGCACGCGCTACCTGCGGATTCACATTGCCGGATTCACGAAGATAAAACTCAAACCGATCCAGCAAAAAATCATAAATCGACTCGCGTAAGACCGCGTCATCAATTGCCTTTGTGTTCTGCATGGCGGCGAAACAAACGTGCGCAAGATGCAATCTGTCGTTCAGCTTGTCGTCTTCCACAAGAATGCGCACCACCCCATTGCCTGCGCGGCGCAGCGCGAATGGATCTTTCGATCCCGTAGGTTGCAATCCAATGGCAAACATATCGACAATCGTGCTCACCTTGTCCGCAAGCGCCACGACCGAACCCGCAGGAAGGCTCGGGATCGTGTCCTCCTGCGAGGCGGGTTTGTAGTGATCGTGGATGGCTCGCGCAACGCCGTCCGGGAGCCGCTGCGCTCGCGCATACAGTCCGCCGACGACGCCTTGCAACTCGGTAAATTCCTTTACCATCTCCGTCGTTAGATCGGCTTTTGCAAGCAACGCCGCCTTGTCCACAATAGCTGTGAAAGTTTCCAATTTCACTGGCTCAAAAAGAAACAGTGGCGGATCGAACCGGTCAATGATCCGTCTCGCTACTGCGCGGTTCCGTTCGGTCTTGTCCCAGTAGCTGCCCAGGTCTTTCTGGAACGTCACGCTCTTCAGCATCTCCACCCGATCGATCAATGGAATCTTCTGATCCACATCCCAAAAAAAACGCGCGTCGTTAAATCGCGCCCGCAGCACCCGCTCGTTGCCGTGGCGAATCACAGCGGCTCCCGCATCGTCAACTTCCAAATTCAACACCGCAAGAAAATTCGGCAGCAGTTTCTTCTCGCTGTCCTCCAAAGCAAAATATTTCTGATAACCGCGCATCACCGTCACCAAAATTTCATCGGGCAGCGTCAGATACTCCTGCTCAAAGCTGCCCAGAATCACGCTCGGCCACTCGGTCAGGTTGGTGACGATCTCCACCAGCGCTTCGTCCTCGCGCCAACGCGCGCCTGCAATCTGTCGCGTCGCTTTGTCCAGCGCTTTGCGAATGCGTTGCCGCCGCGCTTCCGGATCAACCTCGACATACGCGGCCGCCAGCGCCTTCGCATATTCCAGCGGCGTCTTCACCATTACCGGCGCATCTCCATGCAGCACACGATGGCCACAGCTCGCTCGACCGGCAGTGACTCCTGCAAATTCCAGCGGCAGCACTTCTTCATCCAGCAACGCCACCATCCAACGCACCGGACGCACACATCGCTCCGGCTTGCCCGCGCGCCAGTACATGCTCTTCGGCCAATAGATTCCAGCGATCTCTGCCGCCAGACCGTCTTTCAACACTTCGGCTGCTGTGCGGCCACGGCGATGCACGGTCGCAGAAACATATTCGCCCTTCGCGTTCTGGATTGTCTTCAGCGTGGAAACTTCCACGCCGGATTTTTTCGCAAACGCGATGGCCGCCTGCGTCGGCGCGCCATCCTTGAACGCAACCTTTGTGGCCGGCCCGACAATTTCTTCCTCCATGTCCGGCTGTCCCTGCAGCAGTCCCTCCGCCAACACCGCAAGCCGTCGCGGGGTGGAGTAGCTCGTCACCCGCAGCGCATCCGTCTGCGTATCTGGCGTCAGGCGCTCGCGCGTCAACAGCTTTTCGATTCGTTGCGCCAGCTCCGACTGCGCGGCGGAAATCATCCCAGCGGGAATTTCTTCCAATCCAATTTCAAGCAGAAATACTGGCATTCGACTCGCTTCCTAATGGTTGTGTATCCAGAACATTTTCACGAATAGTGCAAATCCACGGGTGCCCCATCCTAGCGCAGCTAGAGTGGGATAGAACGATAGCGGCGTTACAGAAACAGTGAAAACTTTTCCAAAGAACTATGCAGCGGCGGCCTGCGATTGTTGCGTCGCGTACGCCTTGGCCACGGCGACCGCCAGCCCACGAATTCTCGCAATCACGCCGACTCGCTCCGTCACTGAAATCGCTCCGCGCGCATCCAGCAGGTTGAAAAGATGCGAGCACTTCAAGCACAGATCGAACGCGGCCAGCAGCGGCAAACGATTCCGCGCTTCGGCATCGGCATCTTCCGGCAGCTCGCGCGCTTCCTCCAGCAATGCCTTGCATTCTTCCTCATACAACCGGAAGTGCTGCCACAGTTTCTCCACATCCGCCTTCTCAAAGTTGTAGACAGAAAATTGCACTTCTTCCGCGAACCGCACTTTCCCGTACGTAATTTCTTTGCCGCTGTCCGACTCTCGTGCCCACACAATGTCGTAGATCGAGTCCACATCCTGCAGAAATGCGGCAATACGCTCCAGTCCGTACGTAATCTCGCCCGCAATGGGGTCGAGATCGATGCCACCGCACTGCTGAAAATACGTGAACTGCGTAATCTCCAAACCGTCCAGCATCACCTGCCAGCCAATCCCCCACGCCCCCAGCGTCGGCGACTCCCAATTGTCCTCTTCAAATTTCACATCGTGCTGGCGCAGGTCGATCCCGATGGCTTCCAGCGATTCCAGATACAGCGCCTGAATATTTTCCGGCGGCGGCTTCAAAATCACCTGCAGTTGCGTGTGCTTGAACAGCCGGTTGGGATTTTGCCCATAGCGGCCATCTGCCGGTCGCCGCGACGGCTGCGCGTACGCCACGCGAAACGGCTTTGGCCCCAGCACGCGCAGAAACGTCTCCGGCGACATGGTGCCTGCGCCCACCTCCACGTCGTATGCCTGCTGCAAAATGCAGCCCCGGCTGGCCCAGAATTGCTGCAGTTGAAACAGCAATTCCTGAAATGTAGGCGGAATTTTTGGTTCGACAGAACTGTTGGATACCACTGGCAGAAACTCCATTCCATGTGCGGACGCGTTGATGCTGATTGTATCGAATGTGCCGCCGACCTCCGACCTCGGCCGGCGAAATCCTGGTCAGCCGCCCATGCGACTGAACACTTCCGCGGAATTCAAACGCCGTTCCGTGTGCCGTTCCAGCGTCCGCACCAGAAACCGTCGCAGGTCCCGTCCCGACTGCCGCGTCCAGGGTTCGTCGCTCATCGCGCGAATCGGGTCCCGCAACATCCGCTGCGCCAGCGCCAGCGAATCCACGCCAAGCGCGCTGCTGTTCGGCTTCTTATGACGCGCGCAACTCAAGCCATCCGTCAATCCGTGAAAATACGCTGCTTCCCCCGCGAAGGGATGGCCGCATTCCGTGCATCGGTCCGTCTCCGGCAGCCAGCCGATCAGCCGCGTGATCCAAAGGGAAAAATACGTCACCGGCATCCAGCAACGGTCCACCTGGCTATGCTCCAACACCGCCAGCGTCAGACGAAAAATTGCATCCTGCGGATCGTGCTCGGGCAACACATTTTCCAGCACCTCCGCGTAATATCCTAACGTCGCCGCGCGCAGATAATCGATCGGCTCGGCCAGCGGCGATGCGATCGCTTCAAAATGGTCCAGCCGCACCAATTCCTGACGGGGCCGTTCGGCGTAGGCGGCATGCACGTAGGTCATCGGCTCCAGCGCTCCGCCAAATCGCTTTCTCGATTTCAGCGCCGCCTTGGCCACTCCGCGCACCTTGCCCAGATCCCGGGTCAACAAGGAAACCAGCAGGTCCGATTCCCGCAGCGGCCAGGTGCGCAGCACGATCGCCTCAGATTGATGCAGAGTCATAGCGTGGACGAGAGTTCAATTCGATCGAGTCGGGGCCGGAAAAGCGGCGCCCAATGAAAAACGCGCAGCCCTGGAGCTG
>JAJYVR010000149.1 GCA_021791935.1 Acidobacteriota bacterium | reverse complement strand
GGTCACCGTGCCTGCGGCGGGCGCGCCGCCATAGTCTTCATACATGCCGTGGGCGGCGTAGATGCTCAGCTCGTAAAACTCCGTGCCAGGATCCAGCAGCAGTTCGAGTCGCTCGCGCACCGTAAGGCGCTGCTTCTTGTGTTGCGCTTCGATCGCCTTCGCCCCGCCTCCCTGGCGGATGATCGCCTGCTCGGATTCAAATTCTGCCAGCAGGCTGCGCATGGCGGCAGCGTTCGAATGAAAACGTTCGCTGCCCGTGTCCATGGCGGACGGCAGCACATTCGGCAACGGATCGTTCGACGGTGGAGGACTGTTCGCAATCATAGGTGCGGGCAAGAAGCGGAAGCCTGCTCAGCATAGAACACGGCGCGGCCACGCGCAAATGTTCGCAAGCGTTCCGCGCAGAGGAGCGATAGACTCATCTGTCAGGAGCAAATCATGACGGAAAAGCAGGCGGTGGGATTCTCAGATTTCGAACGGATCCAGGTATTGCTGCATGAATACGATTCGCTGCGCGATGAAATCCAACAGCGCATCGCCCACGTGTACCAGGTGGTGATTATTTGCGCCGTGCTGGCGACCTGGCTGCTTGGCCGCAATCTGGATGGCCGTTTCTGGGCGGGCGCGGGGCTGCTGCTCCTGTTGATCGCTGCCTTCGGCTGGTTCAATGGCGAGGACATCAAGCGTGCCGCTGCCCAGTTGCGCGGGATCGAGCAGCATATCAATCGCTTGACCGGCGAGGAACTGCTCACCTGGGAAACGCACTATGGCGGGGCCATCGCGGGCTACTGGGGCAGGCCCAGGCCCGCGCACGTGGAATCGCGCGCCAGAAAATTGCGCGCGAAGAGCTAGCGGATTTGCAGTCTGTGGAGTTCTTTGCGGTCACGAGCCATTCTGAGCGCAGCGCGGATTCTGCGGCCATGCCGGCGGCAACCGCTGTGGCGGAGTTGCGCGACGCGGACCCAATGCGCCCACCCTCTGTTTCGCAAAGAGCGGGCGGTTGCGTTCAACGAGTTCCCGTCCAGCTACGCAGTATGCCGGCCGCGTTCCTGCTGTTGGCTGCCCAGGGAACGCTCCGCCGCGCGGGTGCTGATGACGCGTTCATCTGGAGTGCGAATCACCGCGTAAATGCCTGCGGCGATCGCGGCCCCAATCAACGGCGCGACGATGAACAGCCAGAGTTGCTGGACCGCCCATCCGCCCACAAACAGAGCGGGCCCGATGCTGCGCGCCGGGTTGACCGAGGTGTTGTCGATGGGAATGCCGACCAAATGAATCAAGGTCAGCACCAGACCTATCGCCAGTCCGGCAAAGCCCACC
This sequence comes from Acidobacteriota bacterium, assembly GCA_021791935.1. Lineage (GTDB taxonomy): Bacteria > Acidobacteriota > Terriglobia > Terriglobales > Acidobacteriaceae > JAKAAZ01. Next base: position 7,124 of record JAJYVR010000149.1, on the reverse strand, counting down.
GGGGCCTTGATGTCGGTCGCGCCCAGCACCGTCAGCACAAGGAACGCAGTCAGCACGATTTCCGTATGGAAGGCCGCATGCCTGCTGTAGAGGTCGGGAGAATGCATCCCGAAGCCGTTGGCGCCAAGCCCGCTGACCGAGGCGACATAGCCGCCCGGAACTCCGCGCGCGATCGAAAGAACCAGCCATGCGGCGACGATTGCGCCAAGGATTTGCGCGATGACATACATGGCGGCATCCTTGCCGCCGATCTTTCTGGACAGCAGGACGCCAAACGTGACAGCGGGGTTGATGTGGCAGCCGGAAATCGGCCCGATGGTGTAGACCATCGCCAGCAACGACAATCCAAACGCAAATGCGACGCCGACAAAGCCGATATGCTTTCCGGCCAGCACCGCGCTGCCCACGCCGCCAAACACCAGAACGAACGTCCCCACCAACTCCGCAAAATATTTCTTCATGAAGAATCCTCCGGAAGGAAATCGAGCAGGAAATCAACTGACTATACACCCGTTCGATATGGAGGAACCATGAAAAAACACGCATACAACGCCCAATACTCCGCCATTGCGAGCCAAGGTGGAGTCGTTGAGCGGCTTGATTTGGACTGGCGTTTCCGGCTGGTTTAGTGGCCGTCGCTGTCGCCGTTGTGGCCAACGGACGCCGTCTGCCTCTGCGAACTCAGGCTGACCGCATCAAAAAACTGCGAAAAAACTTCAGTCCCCTGGAAATTGCGCCGCAACGCGATGGACTATCGGCGATTCCCAGGCTCAACGCCCTCTACAAAGGAGCAGCCGTGCCCGCCAGCCCCAGCGCCTCGGCATTCCGCTGCATGGCTGCCAGGCAGAATGCCACGTGATCGGGCAGATCGACGCCCAGATCGGCCGCGCCACCCACGATATCTTCCCGATTCACTCCCCGGGCAAAGGCCTTGTCCTTCATCTTTTTCAGCACCGAGGGAACATTGACGTCGTGGATCGACTTGGTCGGCTTCACTAAGGCATTCGCGGTCAGGAACCCGGCCAGCTCATCGCAGGCGAACAGGACCTTGTCCAGATGTGAAACGCGCGGCGTGTGGGTGTAATCCGCATGCGCCAGGATCGCGTGACGCACCTCTTCCGGCCAGCCCTGTTCGGTCAGGATGCGATTGCCAACCCACGGATGTTCTTCCGGCGAGGGATGCTTTTCATAGTCGAAATCATGCAGCAGACCGGTAATGGCATACGTCTCCACCAGGCTGCGGGCCTCATCCGGCGCCAGGCCCAGTTCGGCGGCGCGTTGCTCTCCATAGGCGCGCGCGCACGCTTCCACGCTCAGCGCATGCTTCAACAAACTGACGGACTGCGTGTATCGATTCAGCAGTCTCCAGGCGGCCGCGCGGTCTTTGCCTGCACCGGTTTCCGAGGGTCCGCTCAAGCGCGACTTGGACAAATGATCGTTAAGCGAAAGATTCGAGGTTGTGTCCGTCATGCAGCCGATCTCCTCTTGTTATGATCCATGAAAACTGGAGGGATTGCCGGTTATTTTTGGCTGTTGAAGGCTTTTCTTCATTTTTCTCTTGACAAGTTGCTGAGGAACCAGCAACTTATCAACAGACGCATATACCACTCATGCGACGGATGTCAGCTCTGGCCTCCGTAAAAGAATCTATGGCAACTATGATGGCTCCCGTTGCTTCCAGGGAGGTTCTACGTTGCGACGGCTGCAGCTTGGTGCAATTCAGCACCCGCAATATGCTGTGTCGACGCTGCCACAAACCCCTGGAAGTAGCAGAACCGGAACCTACGGTGTCCTCGCCTGTTGAGGTAATGGGCACACACGCGCCGGGAAACCGGCAATCCAAAGTCGCCGTGCGTTTACGAGAAATTCGCAATGTCCGGCGCTTAAGTCAACGGCAACTCGCAGCCCGGCTGGAGGTGCCGCGCACCTACATCTCGAAAATTGAGAATGGTCGCGCCATGCCCACCCTGTCGTCGCTGCAGCGGCTGGCAAACGCCTTGGAAGTTCCCATGTCTGAAATGGTGCACGATGCGCGGTATGAGCGGGAGCGCGACATTGCGGCCATGATGGAAGATCCTTTCCTGTCGGAAATCGCACAATGGGCGTCGGGCCTCGACAGCCTGCACCGCGCCATGGTGCTCGGTCACATTCGAGAGATGGCAACCGGCGGTCGCCGCACGGCTTAGGACCTGCTCCCCCACGCAGGCCTGGCAAGACGCTGTCAAACCGGGACAGCCACGACAATTTGCGCTGAAATCGTGGCTGCCAGCAGGCTTGCCGGCATCCTAATTTGCGACCCCTCTTGGCACTATGCTACGGTCGAAGCAAGTTGAGGTATATTCCCTTGTCCACCGTGACCCCACCCAGCCGTCTCCATGAATTGTCCGCCGACGAGATGGCCATCTACCGGCAACTGGATCCGGAGCAATTGCCGAAGCACATCGCCATCATCATGGACGGCAATGGGCGATGGGCGGGCCAGCGGCGCATGCAGCGGTTTTTCGGGCACCAGCAGGGCGCGGAATCCGTGCAGTACGTGGTCGAGACCGCCTCGCGCATTGACCTGCCCTGGCTGACGCTCTACGCGTTCTCCCTGGAAAACAATCTGCGCCGTCCGGAAACGGAAGTCAGCTTCCTGATGCGCCTGCTGCGCACCTACCTGGTCGGCAACGTGAAGCGGATGAACGACAACAATGTCCGCATCGCCTACATTGGCCGAATCAAAGACCTGCCGCAGGAAGTGCAGGAGACCATGCAATGGGCCGCCGATCAAACGGCGCGCAACACTGGCACTACCCTGACGCTGGCGTTGAATTACGGCGCCCGGGTCGAGATTGTCGACGCCGTGCGCGATGCGCTCGCCAAAATCGCGGCCGAGCAGAGCGGCCCGCTTCCGCTCCAGGACCTGCTGGCGAAATTGAGCGAACAACGCGTCTCCCAGGCGCTCTATACCGCGCACATGCCCGATCCGGACCTGGTCATCCGCACCAGCGGCGAGATGCGCATCAGCAATTTTCTGCTGTGGCAGATTGCTTATTCCGAAATCTACGTGACCGAGCGCTTCTGGCCAGATTTCCGCGGCCTGCACCTGCTGCAGGCGATTCGCGAGTACCAGTGCCGCGAGCGCCGCTTCGGCGGCCTCGGCAACCCTCCCAAAGAAAAGTCCCCTGAGCAGGAACAAATCCTCGCGCGTTAGGGTCCACTACACCCATTGCCAGGAAATGACCGCGGACCGTACCGATCCGAGATGCTGGACGAACGACGCCCCTGAAAACCTCTGCGGAGTTTCTCCATTCATACGATAATGATCCACAGATCCAATCGCTCCCACTGCGACGGTGTTTCCCGCTCAATGCCGGCGGCATTTTGAAAGAGAACACGATTCTATGAAACGTATTCTGACGGCGGTCGTTTTAATTCCGCTGGTATTGGCGTTGGTCCTGTGGGGTCCGTTGTGGCTGCAAATGTTGGCCGCCTGGATCGTTGCGGAGCTGGCGCTGCACGAGTATCTTGTATTGGCGGACGCCTCCGGCGCGCGGGCCCCACGCTGGCTGGCGCTGGTCTGTTGCGCCCTGTTGTTCGCCGTGGCCTATTGGCAGCCCGCGCTTCTGCTCGCGGCCATGGGAATCTCCGCGCTGGTGCTGTTGGGTGTTTGCTCCCTCCGTTCGCCGGTGGAGCGGATCTTGCCCGATGCGGCTGTCGGTTTCTTTGGCCTGATCTATGTTGCGTTTCCATTGGTGTTGGCTCCCATGTTGACGCAGCAGGAAAATGGCGCTTCCCTGCTGCTGTTCCTGCTGGTGGTGGTGTGGGCCGGCGACATTGCGGCGCTGTACATTGGACGATTGCTGGGCCGTCATCCCATGGCGCCGCAACTCAGCCCGAAAAAAACCTGGGAGGGCGCGGCCGGATCGGTGATCGGCAGCGTCGCGGCCGGCCTGGGAATTGTCCTGGCCGGGACCCTTCTCTATCGTCACGGCATCGAGTTGTTGTTCTATGCTCAACCATGGTGGTATTGGATCGGAATGGCAGTCTTGTTGAACGTGGCGGCGCAGATCGGCGACCTGCTGGAGTCGGCACTGAAACGTGGCGCGGGGGTCAAGGATTCTGGAACGTTGCTGCCGGGGCATGGCGGCATGCTCGATCGCATTGACGCCCTGCTGCTGGCCCTGCCCGTGTTGTGGTATGCGCTGCTCTTCCGGCAAGCCTATTGAGGGGCTACGCGCCCAGCGGACGGTGCCGTCGAGCAGCTACAGCACATGAGAGTCATTCTGAACGGAGCATAGCGGAGTGAAGAATCCAGAGTATATTCACATGCCGAGTGGGGCCATCGTCCTCTGGATTCCTCGCTGCACTCACAATGACATGCCGAAACGTCAGGACATCGCTTGAAAAACCTTGCAATTCTCGGTTCCACCGGCAGCATTGGCCAGAGCACGCTGCGCATCGTTGAAAGCTATCCGGAGCGGTTCGCCGTGGTCAGCCTGGCCGCGGGCCGCAATCTACAGACCGTCTTGGAGCAGTGCGAGCGCTGGCGACCCAGGGTGGTCTCGCTCGCCGACCAATCGCTGGCAGAGACATTGCGTCAGCGACTGCGAACCGCGGGCATTTCCGGCATCGAAGTTGTCTACGGATCGGCCGGCACAGTCCATGCCGCCACTTTGCCGGAGGTCGACTTTGTCGTCAGCGCCATCGTCGGTGTCGCCGGCCTGGAAGCCACCTACGCCGCCATTCAAGCCGGCAAAACCATCGGAATCGCGAACAAGGAATGCCTGGTGGCGGCGGGCGAAATCCTGATTGAAGAGGCGCGTCGCCGCAAGGTACTGCTGCTGCCCATCGACAGCGAACACAATGCCATCCACCAATGTATGCGCGGCGGCCTGCCGCAGGAAGTGCGCTCCATCTGGCTGACGGCGTCGGGCGGACCGTTTCGCGCCACCCCGCTGGAGCAATTCGCCGGCATCACCGTGGAGCAGGCCTTGCGCCATCCCACCTGGGTGATGGGTCAGCGCATCACCATCGATTCCGCCACCATGCTGAACAAGGGTCTGGAGATCATCGAGGCCTGCCGCTTGTTCAATCTGCCGCCCAGCGCCGTGCGTGTAACGGTGCATCCGCAATCGACCATCCACTCCCTGGTGGAGTTTGTCGACGGCAGCATTCTGGCCCAGCTTTCCGTCACGGACATGCGTCTGCCGATCCTGTATGCGTTGACCTATCCGGAGCGCATTCCCTCCGATCTGACCTTTGATATGCGCAGCCTGGCGGAGCTGGATTTTTCTCCTCCCGACTTCGACCGCTTCCCTTGCCTGCGCCTTGCCTACCAGGCGGCGGAAATCGGCGGCGAGCATTGCATCGCCCTGAATGCCTCCGATGAAATCGCAGTCGAGGCATTCCTGGCGAAACGCATACCTTTCCTCGCCATACCGCGTACAATTGAAGAGGTGCTGCGGCAGACGCCGCGCCGGCATCCCGCCACCATTGCGGAAGTGCTGGATGCAGACGAACGGGCACGGGTCACAGCCCGCGAGTTGCTCGCGAACGACCGGAGAGCGTAAAACCACAGAACGGATACCCCCTAACCAGCATGTCATTTGCTCTGATAAGTCTCGTTTCCATGCTTGTTGTCCTCGGCGTGCTAGTCCTGGTGCATGAATTCGGCCACTTCGCCGTCGCCAAGCTTTGCGGCGTGCGCATCGAGACCTTCTCCATCGGTTTTGGCAAGCGCCTGTTCGGCTTCCGCCGCGGCGACACCGACTATCGCATCAGCCTGCTGCCCCTGGGCGGCTATGTGAAAATGGCGGGCGAGCTGGGCGGCGATGGCACGATACCCGTAAGCAGTGGCAGCGCACCGGAAACAGCACCGCGCGACTCCGGCGACCTGAATTCAAAGCCCCGCTGGCAGCGCATCCTGATTGCCTGTGCCGGTCCGTTCTCCAATTTTCTGTTGGCAATTCTGCTCATGACCGCCGTCTACATCGGTCACAATGAAGTTGACAACTATCTCAGCAATCCAGCCGTCATCGACTACGTGGTGCCGAATTCCGCTGCGGCAAAGGCCGGGTTGCAGCAGGGCGATCGCATTGTTCGTTTCGACGGCGTCGAGGACCCGAATTGGGACCAGGTCGTCGAGCGTTCGGTGTTGAACCTGAACCGCTCCGTGTCGATGCTGGTGCAACAGCAGAATGGCGCCCAGAAAGAAACCTTGCTGTTTCTAAAGTCTCCCGCCAACCCGGACAACTTCGAGTTGGGCGACGTGGGGCTGACGCCGGAAATCCAGCAAAAACCGCTGAAAGTCGCTCTGGTTGAAGCGGACATGCCGGGCGCAAAAGCCGGCCTCAGGTCCGGCGACGAGATTGTCTCCATAGACGGCACGCAATTGCATTCGCTGCCGTCGATGATCTTGTATCTGCAACAGAACGGCAGCAAGCCTGTCGTACTTTCCATTCTGCGCAATGGAACTCCAACTACATTGACAGTGACACCTGAAGAAACGGCTGGCCCGGATGGACAGCCTCGATACGAGATCGGCTTCAACACCGATCCGCCGCCCTCGCATATTGAGCGGCTCTCTTTCTCCCAGGCTTTTTCCAAGGCCGCCGGGGAGTGTGTCAAGGAATCGACCTTATTGCTGGACATCCTGCGCCGCGTCGTCACTCATCAAATGTCGGCCCGCACCCTCAGCGGTCCGGTCGGCATTGCGCGGCAAACCGGCTACGTTGTGTCCCTGCCGGGATGGTCGCCCATGATGGCATGGATGGCCTTCATCAGCGTGCAGCTCGGCGTGTTGAACCTGCTGCCCATCCCCATCCTTGACGGCGGAATGATCCTGTTCCTGCTCATCGAATCCGTGATGCGCCGCGACTTGAACGAGACCCTGAAAGAGCGGGTCTACCAAACCGCCTTCGTGTTTCTCATCCTGCTGATGGTCTTCGTGCTGTTCAACGATCTGTCGAAGATTCCCAGCATCGCCCGCCTGAAACTCTAGAGCCAGCGCTGCACTCCCCTAGAGCAGAACTATGGTTGCTGTATGCTGTAGCCGCAGTGTCGGAACCATGCGGCGGCGTTGTCGGGGGTGATGGTTTTGAGGGCGTCGCCAACGGCCTGTTCGAGGGCTTCCTGGCTGC
>JAJYVR010000148.1 GCA_021791935.1 Acidobacteriota bacterium | reverse complement strand
CCTGGCGGTTCTGGGCCGCGTCTCTCTCACCGGAAGCGACAGGATCGCGCGGCTTGGGCTTTTTCGGCGGATTCGGGAGCAGATGGGTCGTTGGACGAGGCATGATTCGGCGTTTTCCACTTCAGGTACAGGCGAAGGAAGCTGTCTGCGCGCCAGGCTCCGCGCACTGGGGATTGTTCGGGGCCGCGCTCGACCGCTTCAACGCAGCAAGGGTCGCTGCAATTTCCCATGCTAGCACGCAAATCGAGGCGTCCACCGCAGTTGGAGACGACGGAATCGACGCCAAACCAGTCCGGCCACCCGATGGTATTATTGATGGTAACGACCCGCCGCATTGGCTCGAGCGAAAGCGTTGTCGCTCGTTCGGGTTTATCGAAAATGCCGGGTGCGCCGAGTTCATGCCTTTGCCCCTTCATCCTTCTCGCGATCGCAATTTCGATATCGCCGCAAGCCCGCACCCGCTCGGATGTCTGCCTGAAGTCCCGTCGCGCCGGGCCATTTCCGGGCCGCAACCGTCTCGCTGCTTGCATCTTTTCGGATGGCTTCTCTTTTTCGCGGTTGCATTCGCCGTGCAGGGAGCATTTTCTCCACTGCGGGCGGAGTCGGCGAAGAAATATTTCAAAGAAGGCAAACGCGCGGAAATTCGCGAGGACTACATCACTGCCTACCAGGACTACCGGCAGGCATGGCTGGCAAAGCCCAAGGACATGGAATACAAGGAGTCCTACGAGCGCCTGCGCTTCCAGGCCGCCGCGCAGTACGTGGAGATGGGAAAAAAGCTGCGCGACCAGGGGCAGTTGAACGACGCATTGACGGATTTCCTCCGCGCCCTGGAGGTCGATCCCACCTATGAGGCCGCGCAGCAGGAGGCGCAACGCACGCGGGCTCGAATCAACGCATCAAGTCCACCGCAGGCGGAAGCGGACCACTCCGGCGTCACCTCCGCCAGAAACCAGCGCGAGCTGCAGGACCTGGGCGGCCCGTTGCAGTTGAAACCGCTCTCCGATGCGCCCATCACCATCCACATGGTGGAGGACACGAAAGTCATTTACAAGACGATCGGCAAGCTGGCGGGCATCAACGTGTTGTTCGATCCCGACTACACGTCAAAACGGATACCGATCGATCTCGATCGCGTCTCGCTCATCGACGCTCTCCGGAGCGTCGCTTTCGTATCGCAGACATTTTGGCGTCCTGTCACCCCAGACACCATCTTTGTGGCCGCCGACACGCGCACCAAGCGCACCGAGCTGGAAGCCCAGGCGGTGCAGACGTTTTATCTGGGGAACATCACCCAGGCCAACGACCTGAATGAAGTATTGAATGCCGTGCGCAACTTGATGGACACTACTGTGAAAATGCAGGCGGTGCCCAGCCAGAACGCCATTGTGATGCGCGGCACCCCGGACCAGTTGCTGTTGGCGCAGAAGATCATCGACGATCTGGACAAGGCCAAGCCGGAAGTGGTGGTCGATATCGCGGTGCTGGAAGTGAACAAAGACCTGCTGCGGAACATCGGACTGCAATTGCCGGGTTCCATCGGCGTGCAACTGCAAAGTTCGACCGCGAACTCTACAACGACAGGCACGACCTCCACCATCGGTGTCACAGGCACGACCTCCACGGGCGCCGGCTTAGAGCTCAACGACCTGGGCAACCTGAACGCCACCAATTTCGGCATCAGCATCGGTACGGCGACATTGAACTTGCTGTTGACCGACTCCGACACGCGCGTCCTGCAAAACCCGCAAATCCGCGCGGTCGATGGCGAAAAGGCCACGCTGAAGATCGGATCGAAAGTCCCCATTGCCACCGGCTCGTTCTCGCCCGGCGCCGGCATTGCCGCAGCCGGAATCAGTCCGCTGGTCAGCACCCAGTTTTCCTATATCGACGTCGGCGTGACGATCGACATGCAGCCGACGATCCATTACGACGGCGACGTTTCCATGAAGCTGCACATCGTCGTCTCCAACATCACCAGCTACAGCAACCTGGGTGGGATCGAGCAGCCAGTCATCGGGCAGCAGGACTTGCAGCAGGTCATCCGCATGAGAGAGGGCCAGGCCAACCTGCTGGGCGGCATTCTGCAACACTCCGAAAGTTTGACGGTCGGAGGCACGCCGGGGCTGGGCGAAATCCCTCTCCTCAAGTACCTGTTCAGCTCTCAGCAGACCGAAACGGTGAACGACGAGATTGTTTTCGTGCTGATTCCGCATCTGGTCCGCGCCATTGACCTGAGCCCGCTCAACCTGCGCACCATCGACACCGGAACAGGCGCCAACGTGAGTTTGCGAGAGGTGCCAAGGCCCCAGGATGTTTCGGCGGCGGTCATCACTCGCACCGGCCATCCCCCGCTTACCTTTGAGCCCAGCACGCCGCCCGCGGGGGCAGCCGAGGCGGCGAGCCAGGTCGCCACCCAAATGGCGCAGAGCGCGCAAAATGCAGGCGCGAGCCCTGCGCCCGCGGGCGGAGGATCGCCGCTGGCGCTTTCCTTCGTGCCGCAACAAAGCGTGCATAAGGTCGGCAGCACCTTCCAGATGAAGATGGACCTGACCGGCGGTCATGATGTCTTCTCGGTGCCGATGCAGTTGCATTACGACCCCAAGGTGCTTGAGCTGATCAATGTCGATACCGGCAATCTGCTGGCGAAAGACGGCCAGACCACCGCGACGGTGCATCGCGACGATGGCAATGGCGATGTGACCATCAGCACCTCGCGCCCGCCGGGCGTGAAGGGCATCACCGGCGACGGCAATCTCTGCACCCTGACTTTCCTGGCCAAGGCCCCCGGCGATGCCACCGTGCAGGTGACAAAAGCTGCCGCGCGCAACAGCGCGCAGTCGATCTTGCCCGTGCTTGCGGGCTCCCCAGCCGTCGTCCAGGTGCAGTAAACTGGAGACGTAGGGAGCGTTTCGCAAGGGAGTTGAAAAAGATGGATGCGGATCGCGGAAACCAGGTCCCAGCGGCGACACATTTTCCAACCCCAATCAAGCCAAAAGGCGGCTTGATTGGGCCACCGACGATCGCGCGACGGAGGGTCCCCGCGCCGTGGATTTTCGGCGGACTCCTCCGCCGCCGGACGGCATGGCCCGGACGAAGTCAGCAGGGATTGACCCTGGTTGAGTTGATCGTCACCGTCGCGATTCTCGGCATTCTGGCCTCGGTGGCCTATCCGATCGCGCGCTTCCAGATCCAGCGGCAAAAGGAACAGGTCCTTCGCGACGATCTTTGGACGATGCGGCGCGCCATCGACAATTACAAAGACGCGGCGGACCGGCACGCGTTTGAAACTTCGATCGACAGCAACGGATATCCGCCGGATCTGGACACCCTGGTCAACGGCGTCGATGTCCAGGACCACAAGGTGAAATTCCTGCGTCAAATTCCCGTCGATCCCATGACCGGCAAAAAAGACTGGGTGCTGCGCTCCATGCAGGACGATCCGGACAGCGATACCTGGGGCGGTCAGAACGTGTTCGACGTGCACTCGGCCTCCGACGGCACGGCGCTGGACGGGACAAAGTACAACACATGGTAGCTGAGAGACAATCGATGCTGGGTCAATTCCGCGCCATGCTTTTTACAGCGCGGCACCGGAATCCACGGCCGAACGCTCGCCGGTCCCTTCGGCGACAGCGCGGCTTTACGCTGGTGGAGCTGATGGTCGTGATGGCCATCATGGCGGTCCTGATGGCGGTGGCAATACCCAGCTTCATCTCCGCAATTCGCAGCGCCAAAGAAGCGGCGCTGCGCGAGGACCTGCATACCATGCGCGACGCCATCGAGCAGTACACTGAAGATAAAGAGGCGGCCCCGCAGTCCCTGGACGATCTGGTGCAGTCCGGTTATCTGGTTTCGATTCCCGTCGATCCTATGACCCACAGCAACACGACTTGGGTCGCCGACCAGTCCGACACCTACACCAGCGTGGACCAAACTCAGACCGGCATCAATGAAGTCCACAGCGGTTCCGACCTGATCGGCAGCAACGGTGAGCCCTATTCGCAATGGTGATGCGACCTGGAAGACGGACACCGTGAGCGGTCCCGACAGGCTTGCAAGCCCGCAACCCAGCCAGGCCGCCGTCTACCGCCGTTACGCGCAGTTGCAGGCGATTCGCGGCGAACGATTCCCAGAGGCTGCCGCGGACGGCCTGGCGGGACGCCTGATCGCATGTGTTGGATTCGGTCCGGAAGGCGCGGAACTGGCGCTGGCCGTCACGATTTCCGGCGGCACATTTCTCGGCATCGATCCCTCCTCGGACCGCCTGAAAGCGGCCGTCCGCCATGGCTCCTGCGACTTTATGGTGAACACGCTGGAGGAGTCGCTGCGCGTGCTGAAGAACGAAATTCGCAAGCGAAAGGCCCTCTCCGTCGGCCTGCTCGGGGACCCATCGACGATCTTGCCTGCCATGGTCGAGCGCGGCGTCCAGCCGGACCTGGTCGCCGACACCGCATCCTCCGACAGCGTCGCCACCGTCCGCCTCGATCGCCCGGCGCTGCTGCAACTCGTCGAGCGCGGAGCGGTCAGGGTGGACACGCAAGCGGCAAAGCATTCCTCATCCGCTGGTCTCGTCGAAGTCGTCTGGACTGGGGAGAGCATCGCCGATCTGAAGCGCATGGACACGCTGGCGCTGGAGCAATTGCCGCTCGACGACGCCATCCGCCGCCGATGGTTGCGGCAAGCCGCCGGATGTTTCCATCGCCAGCGCCCATTGCAGCGCGTTCTGGACCTGCGGCCCGAAGAGTTGACGCGGCTGCTGCGCACATTCCAGGACGCAATCTTCGCCGGCAAGCTGCAATCGCCAGCCGCCCTCCATTGGCAAACTGCCGACGGCGCGAAGCAATCGATCGCGTTGTAGCGGCCCTCAACAGCCAGCGGCAGGATTAGGTCGATTCCGCGTTGGCCTTCTTCGCTGTTTCCGCGATCCCATGGATCGCTGCCCAGAGCGCCGAAATACCGCGCCCATCCTTGGCGGAGCACACCAGGATCTCGTCCGTCTCCAGCGCTTCGCGCAACCGCTTCGTTGCCACCACCCGCTGGTTCCCCGACAGCTTGTCCGCCTTGGTCCCCACAATAATTCGCGGGCGATGAATGCTGTCCAGATATTCCGCCAGCATCGCGTCGCCGGGTTGCGGCGGAACGTTCATGTCCACCAGGCAAACGCAGGCCGCCAGGGTTTCGCGCTCGGCCAGGTAGGGATTGATGAATGCCGGCCATTCGGCGCTGATCGACCGCGAGATTTTTGCATATCCGTAACCGGGCAGGTCCGCCAGGATCAGCTCCGGCCGCGGCTGCGACCCCGCTTGCAGCGCGAAAAAGTTGATCGCTCGCGTTCTGCCAGGAGTCGACGAGACCCGCGCCGCCGGCTCGCCCAACAATGCGTTGATCAAACTGGATTTGCCGACATTGGAGCGACCCAGAAAGGCAACCTCCGGCGCAGAGGTCGCCGGAAATTGCGCGGCACCGGTCGCCGACAACAGAAATGTCGTTCGATAGCGAAACATCGTGGGACCACCTGAACTTCTTCTGTTGGCTAGCGCGCGGAAATTTTTTGCAACGGCGTCGGGTCGTGTGCGCGCAACTCAGCGACAATTTCCGTCGCCGCCGCCCGCGCCAGATCGTCCTTCTCGCGCGGAAATGAAATCGCTCCCACCCGCGCATGTCCGCCGCCGCCGTAGCGTTCGCAGATCGCCGCCAGATTCACCATCTGCTCCGCTGGAACGCGCGCCCAGGGATTGGAACCGACCGCAATTTTGGTGCGAAAGCTGGACCGGCTGAGGCCGATGCTGTAGGTCGCCTCGGGATGCAGATAGTACGGAATAAATTTGTTATAGCCTTCCAGCGGATGGTCGGTAATGTCGAAGGCAATGGTCCCCCGCTCGCACGAGGAGCGCTGCCGAATCAGTTCCAGCGCGTGACGATGACGTTCCAGCAAGCCTGGGATCAGGTCGCGCACAAACGGCTGCTCCAGCGCCTCCGCCAGGCCCATCTCGGTCAACAAGGGAATCAATCGAGGAACAAACCCGGGGTCCTGCGCCGACTCGATCGCCATGGTCAGCTTCATGGCGGGCTCCGCCATTTCCACCGCGCTCTGCGCGCTCTCATACTGCGCGCCATCCACAATGTCCGCCCAGCGAACCAGCTCGGCGACCGGCTCGGCGTCGAATCCAAAATGCGTTGCCGCAATGTGCGCGATCAACCCGGTGCAGGAAACATAGTCGGGACCGTAGAATTTTCGCTCGCGAATCTTCGCGTCCTTCTGCCCGGCCAGAAAATGTCGATGGTCCTCCGGCGTCAGGAACGCGCTCAGGTGATGGTCGAACCACCAGGCAATCGCCGGGGAGGAACAATATTTGAAATCGACAATGGCATTCTCATCGCCGGTAAACTCCTTCTCGTCGAACAGCGCGCCGGCGCGGTGGACCAGCCCGCGGAATTCGTAGTCCGCGCCCGCGGCGATGCGTTCGCGATGGAAACGCGCGAACAGCGAGGCTGAACAGGCCCCATCGAAACATTTATCGTGATAGAAAACACGCACTTTCACTTGGGAACGACCACTCCATTCGCAACCGTCGGATGGCAACAATATCCTAATAGGCTGAATCAACTAGCATTGCTGGCATTCGGCGATATGTCAAGCGAACGTCGCGCGAGCGCTCCTTAAATGTTCTCGCCAGGCAGCAGAGGCCGGGACTAGATCCATCCGCGCAGGGCGCATACACCGTCCATACGCAGGTGCAGGCCGTGTGGAGGCACGGCTGGATCGTGGGGATGGCCTCCAACAAAGGCATGCTGATCTGGTTACCAGAGGTGTCAAAAGCGCAAACCTTTTACGTTGACGACGGACTCTCGTGGGAAGATACTCGACATTTGATCCACTTGAGCGATTAGAAATCCATGCCTGACAAAGATTTTCTGCCTCCACCGCCAGTCTCAGTAGCGATCACCGGAACGCTCTCGGTTCCGCGCAAAGAAGCAGCGCGCCTGATAAATGCGAGCAAGAATGCCCAATTCGTAGACTCAGTCACATTTCACACCAGCTACCTTGTTTCAGCCCTTGCGGACAGCCAAAAGGTCAAAAAGGCCCTCAAAATTGGGGTAGAAATCCTCACAGAAGACCAGCTATTCGCATACCTGAGCAGCGGTGTTTTTCCTCCAACGAAAGCTCACGAATATCACCAGCCGGCTCCAATCCCGTTCGAGGTTGAATGGACGACAAAATATTCCGAAGCGAGACATGTCCTGATCAAATATGAGGATGCGTACAACAGGTACTCGGAAAGGGAAGCAGACCTCTTCGCTATTGGTCACTCACACAGCGGAGTCACTTATCTCAGTGTGCTCGACGATGAAGGATTTAAGACGTTTAGGGCTGACAGAATCATCGAAATGAAGGAACTTTAGGGAGCACGACACTATGAAAATTGCAGCAACTCTTGCCTTGTTTCTCGCCGCTGCCATCGGGAGCGCGCAAACCGCCCCGCACAACGACTCCAAAACCGTCGTCCTGCCTGCGGACACCGAGATCCACCTTGAACTCGCGGAAACCATTTCGTCTCAAACCGCGAAGGCTGGCGAGCCGGTGCGCTTTCGCACGGTCGGCGACACCACGCTCGGCGGTATTCTGGTCATTCCTGACGGAACGGAGGCCGACGGCGTAGTTCTTGACGCGAAGCGCAAAGGCCATCTTGGCCACGCCGGACACCTTGACATTGGGATACAGTTTCTCCGCATGGGCCACGGCGTCCACGTTCCTCTGAACGGCGCAGCGGATCAGGATGGGCAAGATCACGTCACGCGGACGGCTGTGACGACCGGAGTGGCAACGGCCCTTTTCTGGCCCGCGGCCCCCTTCTTTCTGCTCATGCATGGAGCCGATATGGTAATGACCGCTGGCACGCCCGTCACGGCCTTCGTGGATCACGCCACAACGGTGCCGCTGCCAAACTAGCCTCCACTCGATACGAGGCTGGTGATCGCCTGCCACATGGGGCCGTTCGTGTTCGCGTCCTTCATAAAGGTGCTAATAATCTCATCTACTGCGGGTGGGTTGTCGTGGGGACCCGCTTGATCTCATACAGGTTGGGCCATAGCTTTCCGGTGACGAACAGGCGGTCATGTTGGCTGTCGTACGCAATGCCGTTCAGCACGGCATTGTCGTTCTGCTGCACGGACGGAGGGCGAAGTCCGGACAGATCGATCCACTCGATCACTTTGCCGGTGGCGGGCGAAATTCTTGCAATTCGATTCGTTTCCCAGACGTTGGCATAAATTTCGCCATGGATGTATTCGAGTTCGTTCAGATTCATCACCGGCTTGCCGCCCGCCGTTACGTGAATCTCGCCCACTGGCTTGAACGTGGAGGGGTCCAGCAAGTGGAGAACGGAGGTGCCGTCGCTCAGAATCAAGTGGCGGCTGTCGCGCGTGAGCCCCCAGCCTTCCCACGGATAGGTGAAGGTCCGCAGTATCCGAAAGCTGAAGCGGTCATAGACGAAGCCCAGATGCGACTGCCAGGTCAACTGGATCAAGTTGCTCTGCCAGTCCGTGAGACCTTCGCCGAAATACTTTGCCGGCAGATCGTGTTGTTGCAGCACGTGACCGGATGCAAGATCGACCATC
>JAJYVR010000147.1 GCA_021791935.1 Acidobacteriota bacterium | reverse complement strand
ATTGCCCGCAACAGCCAACATCGGAACGATCATCAGAAACCGCCCGCCCAGCATGGCGACGGCCAGAGTCAGATTGTAATAATTCGTATTGGCGTTCAGTCCTGCAAACGCCGAGCCGTTGTTCGCTGTAGCAGAGGTGAACGCGTAGAGAATTTCTGAAAGCCCGTGCGGGCCGGCGTTGGCCAGGCTGCTAAGTCCAAGGTGTGGCAACAGCACTGTGACTCCGCTGAAACACAGAATGAACATAGGAAAGATCAGGACGTAGAGCATCGCCATCTTCACATCGAAGGCTTCAATCTTCTTTCCGAGATACTCCGGCGTTCGCCCGACCATCAATCCGGCAATGAAGACCGAGAGGATGACGAAGATCAACATGCCGTAGAGTCCCGCGCCTACGCCGCCAAAAATGACTTCTCCCAGCATGATGTTGGCGAGCGGCACCAAGCCTCCCAGCGGAGTAAAGGAATCGTGCATGGAGTTCACGGCCCCGCAGCTTGCATCTGTTGTGATCGTAGCGAAGAGCGCGGAGTTGGCAATCCCGAAGCGAACTTCTTTACCTTCCATGTTGCCGCCGGCCTGCGTCGCCGATACATGCTGGTTGACGCCATGCATCAGCGGGTTTCCTTGCGCTTCCGCCCAATACGCGGTGGTTACGCCCGCGGCAAACAGAATCCCCATGGCTGCGAAAACTGCCCACCCGTGGCGAGGTGAGCCGGTCATGCGACCTAGAGTGACCGTGAGTCCGGCTGGAATCGCAAAGATGGCCAGCATCTCAAGCAAATTGGAAAACGGCGTGGGATTTTCAAATGGATGCGCGCTATTGGTGTTGAAGAAGCCACCACCATTGGTGCCCAGCATTTTGATGGCTTCCTGCGAAGCAACTGGACCTTGTGCGATGGTTTGCGTAGCGATGGTTTGCGTGACGGACTTACCGCTGCTGTCCGGTGCAGTGATCTGTTGCGCCTGTATCAGGTGCGCTGTGTCGTAGGGGCGTAGGTTCTGCACCACGCCCTGCGAAACGAGGACCAGTGCAAATACAATGCAGATGGGCAGCAGCACCCATAAGATGGCGCGTGTTACATCGACCCAGAAATTCCCCAACGTGCTCTTTTCCTTAAGGCAGATACCACGAACAAATGCAATTGCAAGCGCGATGCCGACGGCGGCGGAAGTAAAGTTATGGTATGCCAGCCCGGCCATCTGCGTCAGATAGCTCATCGTCGTTTCCGGCACGTAGGACTGCCAGTTGGTATTTGAAGTGAACGATGCGGCCGTATTGAACGCCAGAGCTGCGGGCACCCCCGGGAGATGTTGCGGGTTCCAAGGCAGCCAGGACTGGACTCGCTCGATCAGGTATAGCACCAGCATGGAGACGGCGCTGAACAGGAGCATCGCAATCGCGTAGGTGGTCCAGTGCATCTCCTTGTCCGCTTCAACGCCGCTGAGCTTGTAAATCGCCCGTTCAATCGGCCCAAGGACTGGATCGAGAAACGTTTTGCGGCGCTCGAACACGTTCGCCATATAGACACCCAGCGGGTGCGCGATCAGGAGAATCAGCGCAAAGAAAAGACCGATCTGAAACCATCCATTCGCAGTCATGGTTAAAATTTCTCCGGCTGTAAAAGTGCATAGACCAGATAACCCAGTAAAAATACCGAGATGATAAGTATGATTGCTGTCTCAGTGTGCATCGTCATCTCCTTAAACGCTCGCATCCGAGCGTGTATCCAGTTGCCAGCGCAAAGAACAAAATAGTTCCCAGAACCATCCAGATGTCTAACATTGCGTCTCTCCTATACCCTGCGCGACTTAAAACATAAATCCCGTTTCAACCACGCCTCGCGTCTGATTGGAGCCTGAATTTGTCGGGCCGAATGCGTCGCCCGGCGCGTAGTTCACAGCTTGTGTAACGGAAAACTCTCCCCGCGCGAAGAATGCTTTCTTTTGATACGTTGGCGTCAAGGTGAGCGACCATGCATCGCTGCCTGGGCCGTACAACAAATTGACAGCGCCGTTATGAATACTGCCGGTGCTGGAGATATATTCCACTCGCCCAGCCATGGTCAGATCGGGCGCGACGTTATAGCTACCCAGCACCGCTTCGCCCTGCGTTGCTGTCGCCCGACGCACGCCAATTTTCACATCCAATGGAACGTCAGTGTATTGGAAATACGGTTGGACCATCCACCGCTTGGCCGTATGAGTGTAGATGATGTCATAGATGTCGCTGTTGTTTTGATACAGCGGCGTGGCAACACTCGAATAAGCAGTGCGTCCCAGGTTCCCGCCAGCCAAGACTTCCAGGCTGTTGGCTGCATTCGGCGCGTATGTCAATTCACCGGTAAGCCAGTTATAGCGGTTGGAATAGAAGCCATCGTTCCAGGCCAGCGAGCCACTGAGCTTGCCCTTGGCGTAATTCACCTGGACCCCACGATTGACATCGTTTTCCTGGTTCCACAGCAGTCCTCTTTCGATGTTCAGATTTTCAAAGCTGAATGTATCTTCGGCACCGATCAGCGTCGGCAATTTGCCGATGAGAAATGAGAAATTACCTTTCGGAACCAATTTCAGATATGCCTGCGGCAAAGGGCCGAAATAATCGCTGATTGTATTTCGCGTGGAAAGAAACGGCGCGCCCAATGCTGGAAGGTTATAGGCGCCCGCCTGTAGAAAATACTGCACCAGTCCGCTGGTTTTCTGGATGAAGACCTGGCCATTGCTGACATCCGCGCGCGCGGCCTGATCGCTGGAGACGGGGTGGCCCTGCCAGTAGCCGAAGCCGCTGAGAATGCCAGTTACATCCAGCTTTCCGAACGGCCCTGCGTCCAACGTTCTTGGAGAGGCTGTACTGAGGGGGCCGACCATCGCCGGCGACGCAAGTGGAGCTGCAGGCGCAGCGTCAGCGGGGACTGCTTGCGGCGCGGTCACCGAGCCAACCTGTTTGGCATTTGCGTCCCCCGCGGGCTGACCGCCAGCTTGCGCGCGCGTGGCTGCGCCGGGGAATAAGCCGAGGGCAAGGACCGCCAATAGCGTCTTTTTACTCCCATGCATGATGTGGTCCGCATTGTCTAGCGGAAACACATACCTGTTCTTTTTTTTCGAAGGATCTGCCGCTTGAGTACGAGCAAATCCACGGTAACAAAATAGTAGAAAAACTATCGCCGCCACGCAACCCGTTCCCGCTAAGAATGTCGCCAACATAATTGCCTGCCCAGTTCGAAAGTTTTCGAACTGCAATTAGTTCACACCTCTGGGCATAAAAAAGGCATAAGGAGGGCGTAAAAAAACTATAAGGATGGATCGGGCTGGGCCCCTTCGGGAATAAAGCGATATCCCACCCAGGGTTCGGTCAGGATATAGCGCGGTCCATCGTGCGGTTCGATCTTGCGACGGAGTTGTCCGATGAGAACGCGCAAGGATTCAGGTTGATCTACGTTATAGCCGCCCCAGACGGCAACCATCAGCGTGCGGCGGGTGACTACCCGATCGGGATAGAGCGACAAGACATGAAGCAGATCAAATTCTTTTGGGGTGAGATGGACTTCTGTTCCGCGCACAAACGCCTGGCGCGATCCTGGATCGATGCGGAAATTTCCGACGACAATTTCCGCCGCTTTGTCTTCTGTAGCCGACCGCCTTTGCCGTCGCAGGGCCGCTCGAACTCTAGCCAAAAGCTCGTTGATCTGGAAGGGCTTGGTCACATAGTCGTCGGCCCCTGCGTCGAGAGCTTCCACTTTCATCTTCTCCTGGCTGCGGACAGACAGCACCAGGATGGGAACGCTGGAATATTTTCGAATGGCGCGACAAAGCTCCACGCCATCCATCTTCGGCATGGAAAGGTCGGTGACGATCAATTCGGCGGGCCAGTTTTTCAACACGGCGAGCGCGGATTCTCCATCCACCGCCGATTTCACGCGATACCCCTGGGCCGTACAGGCCATGGAGAGTACGCGGATAATTTGGGCTTCGTCATCGACGATGAGGATCCTGGCTGGTTCCGGGATGTCGCGATGTGTGGCCGTTGGGTCCGTCATCTGCCGCTCAATGCTGCTCCTGGGTCACGATATGCACGTCGACGTTGGGAGCTTCGCGAAGCAGTCGCTGAATCGCCATGAAATAGAGATAGTTTCGCCAGCCGCGAACCGCTGAACGGCCGATGATGATCTGGGTGATGCGATGTTCGCGCACAAAGTCCGCGATGGAGCTGGCGATTTTGCCGCCCTGCACATGAAAAATCCGGGCCGAAAGATTTTCCGCAAAGCGCAGATTGGCCGCCAGGTTTCGACTCTTCTCTTCCATTGCATCGTCGGGTAGATCGACGTGCAGCACATAAAATTCAGCGTCCATTCCCTCGGCCATGCGGGCGCCGCGCGCGATCAACTGTTGCGACGCAAGATTGGAACTGATGCACACCGCGACCCGCTCGTGGACGACCCAATCCTGGCCCAGTTGTTTTCGGCGCAGGTAAGCGTCTAGATTCTGATCGACAGCATGGGTGACTCGCTTCAGCGCCAATTCTCGCAGAGCAAGAAGGTTTCCACGGCGGAAGAAATTGGCCAGGGACCTTTCAATCCGCTCGGCGGGATAGATGTCTCCGCGGCGCATACGGGTCTGCAACGCTTCCGGGGTAACGTCGACCAAAACAACCTCGTCGGCCCGGTCCAGCACCCAGTCTGGAACGGTTTCCCGCACGTTCACGCCAGTGATGCTCTGTACCGTGGGAGCCAGGCTTTCCACGTGCTGCACGTTTAGCGCGGACATGACATCGATGCGTTGCTGCAGAAGTTCCAGCACGTCCTCATAGCGTTTTTCGTGCTTGCTGCCCGGAATGTTGGTGTGCGCGAGTTCATCGACCAGCACCACCTGCGGTTTCCGTGCCAGCACCGCTTCCAAATCGAGTTCTTCAAAGAACGTTCCCTTGTATTCAAGCCGGCGGGTCGGGACCGCCTCCAACTGGCTGGCCAGCTCAATGACGCGAGGCCGTTGATGGGTCTCAATGAATCCGATCACCACGTCTTCGTCGCGCTTTCGGCGGCGAATGGCTTCACTGAGCATATTGAAGGTTTTGCCGACGCCGGGCGCATAGCCCAGGAAGACCTTGAAAATGCCCGCGGTCTTTTCCGGCGCGGCAGCTTCCAGCCACTGTTCGGGTGTCTTGATCGGTTTTACGTTTTCGGTTTGGCGACTCATCACTTACGCGACCTGAGTAGAATTGGAATGGTGCTGCCACATAGTACATCTCCGGTAATGCGGTATGCGGCGTCCGCGCTGGCTGTGGCGCTGATCGTCTGGATATATTTTTCCCTGTTGCATGTCAATCACACCACAGTTTCTCTTACTTTATTGTTATACGTTCTATTCATTGCCGGGCGATGGGGACTGTCCAACGCAATTTTTACTTCCGTCCTCGCTACCCTGGCGATCAATTTTTTCTTTCTGCCGCCGATTGGGAAGTTCACCGTTGCCGATCCGGAGAACTGGGTTTCGCTCAGCGTTTTCCTGGTGACCGCGGTCCTGTCCAGCCGGCTTTCCGATCATGCCCGCGACGAAGCGAAAGAGGCCAAGAGGCAACGGGTGGAAATGGAGCGGCTGTACGACTTCAGCCGGCAATTGCTCACAACCGATAATATCCTCGATTTGCTGAATTCCATTCCCAGGATCATTACAGCCACGTTTTTTACCGAGGGCACAGCGCTGCTGGTGAATTCCAGAAGCAGCGTCTACCATTCCGGCAGGAGCAGCGAGCAGATCGACGAAGAAATGCTTCGTTTCGCTTCCCGCGAGCGGGACATTCAGAGAAACGACGAGAAGCGGATCTGTCTGGTCCCGCTGATGATGGGGCTGCGGCCCATCGGTGCGTTGGGCATCCTCGGCAAGTGTCCGTCGAGACAAAGTTTGGAGGCGCTGGGCAGCATGGTCGCCATTGCGGTGGAGCGCGCCGGGGCAGTCGAGCAATTGGGCAAGACCGAGGCCGCTCGCGAGAGTGAGCGCATCCGCAGCGCGCTGCTCGATTCCGTAACGCATGAACTGCGAACGCCTCTTACGTCGATCATGGGCGCCGTCACCAGCCTTCGCTCAAATTTGCAATTGGCACCGGAGGAGCGGAACGAGTTGCTTTCCATTATCGACGAAGAGAGCGGACGCCTCAATCGTTTGATTGAAGAGGCGGTCGAAATGGCGCAGTTGGATGCCCACGAAGTCCAGCTAGACCTGCAGCTTCACCCGGTGAGGGAACTGGTGGATCAATCGGTCCAGAATGCACAGGAAATTGTTGCGGCGCATCCGGTCACCGTGCGTCTGCCCAACGATCTGCGTCCAGTCTTTTTCGATTTGCGCATGATCGAAAAGGTGCTGCATCACCTGCTGGAAAATGCCGCGAAATATTCTCCTCCTGGCAGTCCGATCTATATCAGCGCCGAAGAAAGCAAAGATGCGCTGGTGGTGAGCGTGGCCGATCGCGGCGTGGGAATCGGAATGCTGGAAAAGAGCTTTATCTTCGACAAGTTCTACCGCGGCACGGGACAACGGTACCAGGTGCATGGAACGGGGATGGGATTGGCCATTGCCAAGGCCATCGTCGAGGCGCATGGAGGTACGATCAGCGTGACCAGCCAGGTTGGACATGGATCGGTATTCTCGTTCGAATTGCCGTTTCAGCCGCGCGTTTCCTCCGGCCCGCAGATATAAAGCGATCTTTGCGGCAGGCATCGTGGACCCGCCGGAGCAACACGTCGGCAGGGCCATTTTGCCGGGTTCGACTTGCCGATTGGCGGCTGGTATTCTGGATTTCCACCGCACGAGGGCTGTGGGACCCGGGTTCCCGGCCTATCTTCCACGAATTTAAGGAGAGATACATGCAACGCAAAGCAAGCTCCATCTGGCACGGCACGCTGAAAGACGGCAAAGGAACCATTTCCACGGAGAGCGGGGTATTGAAAGATACCGCTTACTCCTTCCATACCCGGTTTGAAGACGGCAAAGGGACGAACCCGGAAGAGCTGATCGCCGCCGCCCACGCCGGTTGTTTTACGATGGCGCTGAGCGGGCAGTTGACCAAAGCGAATTTGACGCCGGAGTCGCTGGAAACCACTGCGGAACTGACGCTGGAAATGCTCCCGACCGGTCCTACTGTGACAAAAATTCATCTGACGACCCGCGCCAAAGTGCCGGGAGCCAGCAAAGAAGCCTTCGCAACCGCAGCGAATGAAGCAAAAGTAAATTGTCCGATCTCGCGCCTGCTGAAGGCGGCCGAAATTACGCTGGACGCACAACTGGCCTGATTGTAGTGCTAGTCGCTCGACGCGCTAGCTGTGCATGCGGATGTACTCTCGCAGTTGTTGATGGATCTTCAATGCCTGCTGTGCTCCCCCATCCAGCAGGCCGATCCACTCCTTCACCGGTCCCTCGGTGTCTGCCGTGGTCAGCAGATATCCGGCCTGTAGCACGATTTCGAGGGCGTTGCTCAGGTCGTGCATCAGTCGGCGGACCTCCGCGGAAAGTTCCGGGGGGATACTCGGGGGGGTGGGGAGTGAAGGGTCCGTCATGCGGCAGCCTTTCGTGATGGTTTGTTTCGATTGTATGCAGGTGCATTGTCGGCGCACCTAGGACCAAGACGAAATTCCAGAATACTCGCGCGCGACACGATTGCAAATTGGGGCCGGGCGGCGGTGGATTCTCTCTCGACCTCGATTTCCGTCAGGCCGAAATGTTGACAGCAACTGCCGTCTTTGTAAGAGTAAGGACTGCCGCTGATTTTCTGGCGGCCAGCTAGTGCAGTTCCAGGGCAGTGTACCCAGCGGAACCGGGCTCTCGCGCAGCCTCTACGTCCAGGGAAGCGGGACCTCGTGATTGCTGGCCCAGGTATCGTCATCGTGGAACGGCTCTAGGCCCTGGAACACAGGCCGAAGTGGCGGAATTGGCAGACGCGCATGGTTCAGGTCCATGTACTCGCAAGGGTGTGGGGGTTCGAGTCCCTTCTTCGGCACCAGTCTCTTTCTTCTCAACGACATACCGTCTTGGTGTCCACAAAACCGCGGGTTTGGTGTCCATCGTGGTGTCCACATCGCCGCGTTTTTTTTTTGCGTGAGTTTCCTCAAGGACGGACAATCACGCCCATGCCGCACCGGGTGGACTGTACTTTTCCGAAAGCATGCGTCAACGTTCTCAAAAAAGTGAACGTGAAGGGGACATGGAAGCTCTGCCCCATCGTGCGCGAATCGAATGGCCCGCTGAAGGACAAAGTGCGTGTCCACGGGCGCATCGAAGTCCACGGTCAGGGCGTCTAATACATCGAGTGGCGGGAAGCAGGCCGGCGGTGCCGCGAAGCTATTCCCAATCGCGCTGAGGTGCTCGAATGGGCGCGGCTCAAATCGCTCGAACTCGAGGCACGCAAATCGGGCGTTGAACTGGATACGGTTCGATCGCTAGAAGCATCCAAACCTCGTGTTTCGGTCCTCCCCACCAACGCCAGCCCAACGGTCCTCTCGTTTTCCGATCCGAACGGCACTGCAGCGCAGTTTCTTCTCTAGCCCAAGTTCGTCACGGAATTGACAGTTTCGGCTATTTTGACCTGTCGGAGGGAAGCAAGTCCTGTTGGCTCAACAGTGGGATTTGAAAATGCGATGTA
>JAJYVR010000146.1 GCA_021791935.1 Acidobacteriota bacterium | reverse complement strand
CATCATCGACAAGATTGTTTCCGCCGTGGGCCGGCGTATCGATGAGTCGTCGCCGATGGTGGATGCGCGGCTGAAAGACGGTTCTCGCGTCAACATCATTATTCCCCCGCTGGCGGTCGATGGCCCCATCCTTTCCATTCGCCGGTTCGGCAGCATCCCGTTGGAAGCCGAGGACCTGCTGCGCAACCGCAGCCTGACGCCGCAAATGATGGAGACGCTGAAAGGCGCGGTGCGGGCGCGCATGAACATTGTCGTTTCCGGAGGGACCGGCGCGGGAAAGACGACGCTGTTGAACGTGCTGTCGAGTTTCATCTCCGAGCGCGAACGCATCGTGACCATCGAGGACTCCGCTGAGGTGCAACTGAAGCAGGAGCATGTGGTACGCCTGGAGTGCCGCCCGCCCAACGTGGAGGGCCGCGGCGCGGTGCGGCAGCGGGAGCTGGTGATCAACGCGCTGCGAATGCGTCCGGACCGGATTGTGCTGGGTGAGGTGCGCGGCGAGGAGGCGCTCGACATGTTGCAGGCCATGAACACGGGGCACGACGGTTCGCTGACGACCATCCACGCCAACAATCCACGGGAAGCGATCTCCCGCATTGAAACCATGGCGATGATGGGAAACATCGCGCTGCCGGAAAAGGCGATTCGACAACAAATAGCCGCCGCCGTCCACCTGATTGTGCAGATCTCGCGCATGAGCGACGGGACCCGCCGCGTCACCCATGTCAGCGAGATCACCGGCACCAGCGGCGACGTGATCAGCATGCAGGACATTTTCCTGTTTGAAAAGCAGGGTATCACCAGCCAGGGAAAGGTGAAGGGAAGGTTTTACGGCACTGGCATCATTCCCAAGTTCGCCGAAAAACTGAAGGCGTCTGGAATCGCCCTGCCGCTGAATTTGATGGACCATTCGATGGATGCCTAGGAGTCCGTTGTATGCTGCTTGTTCTTGTCTTTCTCGGTATGCTTCTCACCAGTTTCGCGCTGGTCGCATGGCTGACGCGCCAGACGCACTGGGAAAAAGCTGTGCAGCAACGAGTCGGAGACATCCATCTGGCGCGGCAGGCCGATAAGACGCGGCAACGGGACGCGGAGCGGATCCTCAAGCTGGATGAGCCGGGCAAATTTCCATGGCTGGACAACCTGCTGAACCGTTTTAAGTTCTCGGCCGATCTGAAGACATTGGCCACGCAGGCCGGCTGCGGCTGGAAGATCGGCACGTTCGTGATCTACAGCGGGGGGGCGGGAATCCTGGCATTTCTGGCCGCATACGTCTTTTTTCCGGCGATATTGCTGGATGGAATTGTCGGCGTGGCGGGTCTGATGGCCCCGGCGATGTTTTTGAAGAACCGGCGCGCGCGGCGGTTGGTGGCGTTCAACAACGGTCTTCCGGACGCGATCGATCTGATGGCGCGGGCCTTGCGCGCAGGGCATTCTCTCAGCTCCGCCATCGAGGTCCTTTCCGAGCAGTCCGGCGCCGGCGTGGCGACGGAGTTCAATGTAGTTTTCCGCCAGCAAAACTTCGGTTTGCCGCTGCGGGACGCCTTGCTGCAAATGGCCGACCGCGTCCCCTCAAAAGACCTGCGTTTCCTGGTGACCGCGATGCTGGTGCAGAAGGAGACGGGCGGAAACCTGACCGAAATTCTCGACCGCACCGCACATGTAATTCGGGAGCGCATCCGCATTGGGGGCGAGATCCGCGTGCGTACCGCGCAAGGCCGGTTGACCGGTACGATTCTCAGTCTGCTGCCGGTACTGATGCTGGTGCTGACCAGTCTGATCAACCCGGAATATGCGCGCATTCTTCTTCACGATCCAGTGGGCCACAAGCTGTTGTATGTGGGAGCAGGCTTGATTCTGGCGGGCACTTTTTTCGTTCGCAGGATTGTCGATATTCAGGTGTAGAGAGCATGATTCGATATTTCTATCTGGCATTTGCAGGCGCGCTTTTTTGCGGAACGTTTTTTCTCGCATTGCTGGCGGTCCCCGGCGCATCGAGATCGACGCGCCGTGTTCTGGAAGTGACGGCGAGCGCCCAGTTGGTGGAAGTCCGCGCAAGCCGAAGTAAACGCATGCAGCAGGCGTTGCTGGGCTTGGTCCGGCAGTTGCGGGCGAAGATTGGTCTGGCCGAGGGAGAGCGCCTGCGACAACGCTTTGTGAATGCCGGTCTGCGCGGACCGGGCCCCACAGAAAAATACTTTGCCGCGCAGATGCTGGGCCCGGTGGCGGCGATTGCCCTCGGCAGCTTTATCCCGTCAAACACCTTTATCTGGGTCGCGGGACTGGCGACGCTGGCCTATCTTGCGCCGGACTTCTGGCTGGACCATGCGGTGAAAGCGCGTCGGGAACGGATTCGGCGCAGTGTTCCGGACGCGGTCGATCTGCTTGTGATTTGCGTGGACGCAGGTCTCGGCCTCGACCAGGCCATGTTGCGGGTCGGCGTGGAGTTGAGCATCAGCCATCCGGAAATCAATGAAGAATTCTTGCAGATCAATCGCGAACAGCGGGCTGGCAAGCCGCGCATGGAGGCATGGCAAAGCATGGCGGACCGGACCAACCTGCGAGAAATCACCTCCTTCACCAGCATGTTGTCGCAGACGGAAAAATTTGGGACGCCGATTGCGCGCGCCCTGAGCATATTCGCGGACGGTATGCGACAGGAGCGCCGGCAGCGGGCGGAAGAGATGGCGGCCAAGACGACGGTAAAAATGATTTTCCCGTTGGTCTTATTCATTTTTCCCAGCATGTTTATCGTGCTGCTGGCGCCAGCCGTGTTGAGCATTGGCCGCGGTCTTGCCGGTTTGGCCCGGTGACGAGACTGGCCGGTGAGAGAGTAGCAGAGATTGGCAAGGAATAGCGAGGGTCTGCTGTATGCCCTGCGGAAAGGAGGAACAAGCGATGGATTCATCCCTGATCGTGAGAGTAATCGCGGGAGTGCTTTTTGTTGCGGTGCTCGGCATCTTGATACTGCGCAGGAAGAAAAAATCTGCCTGATGGAGGCGCAGTCCGGCTCCGACATTCTGTGGAAAGGAGAAACAATCATGGCTCTCAGCACAGGAATACAGGTGGTTGCAGGCATTCTGTTTGTCGTCGTCCTTGCTGTTTTGATCGTTCGTCGCAAACG
Source organism: Acidobacteriota bacterium (assembly GCA_021791935.1). GTDB lineage: Bacteria > Acidobacteriota > Terriglobia > Terriglobales > Acidobacteriaceae > JAKAAZ01. The sequence goes on along the minus strand of JAJYVR010000146.1, from coordinate 5,548 downwards.
GAAATCCGCCTAGCGACCTCGAGTGGAAGCATGGCTGCCCGACAGGCGGGAAAGTTGCGATCCATCCAGATGGAGCAGGTAACAATCAGGAACATGACGCGGGCGACTGTGATCGGAACGCGGATTGCGGTCGCCGATACATTTCTCCGGCGCTTGGTCGGTCTGCTTGGCCGAAGGCGGCTGGACGCGGACGCAGGCCTGTGGATCGTGCCTTCTTCCGGCGTGCATACGTTCGGGATGATGTTTCCGATTGACGTGATCGGGCTGGACCAAAAGCTGCGCGTGTGCGCGGTGTGGCCGAGGCTGCGTCCGTGGAGGACGAGCGGAGTAAGCTGGAGGATTCGTTCGGTGATTGAGTTGCCGACGGGATCGATCGAGCGGGGAAATATCCAGCGCGGAGATCAATTGGAGATCCTGCATACGTCAGTTTAGGAAGTGCGCCAGCGTGGAATGCAGGCGCATGGGGTCGGGTGCGGCTGCCCGATTGCGTCTACGGCTGAGTGGCAGACGGCGACGGAACTCCACGTGAAAATTTTCGAATCAGAAATTCCTGCAATAAAGCCGTTCCTCCTCCGGCGGCAAGACCGATGAGCGAATTCTCCATGGTTAGTTGGAACCCGCGATCATTGGCCGGATAGTAGGCATTGGAAATGCCACCGGCGGCAAATGTACCCAGTACGTTGGAATAATTCGGCTGCCAGCGCCCGTTGTCGCCCCTGCAAATGAAAACCGTGGAGAGGGCATACAGTGCCCTGGAGCGGATGCTGCCGACGCCCTTGTAAAAATAGCGCGGGTCCTGGTGCAGGACGGATGGGAGAACCCAGCCGCCGATCATGACGCCGACGAAACCGTCGGTATAATTGGCGCCGTAGCGCTTGGCGTAGCCCTCGATGCCCGGACCATACCCGCTGAAATCGTTTTGCCACTGCTGAATTCCAGCGATCGCGCCTGTAGTCAAAAATGTCACGGGATCGATGGACGACCGCCATGCAAGCTCGAACTTCTGCTTTGACGTCAGCGGCTCCGCCTTCCAAACATAGCTGGTGTAAAAGTTTGGGAACACGCCCAGTATCCGTTGCTTTTCCTCCTGATGCATTTGCTGTTCCGCCAGATCGTGTCCGGTAAAGACGGCGTGAACGGTTGTATTGGCGGATGCAATTTCGAGCGATATTTCAGGCGCCTGATACTGCTGGTTCGCGGAGAGTGCAATGTCATGCGAAACCCAGGGCGCAAAGCCGATTGCGGCGACTGTGATTTGAAACGTTCCCGGGGGCAGCCTGGTGAAATGAAATGCTCCTTCTCCGTCGGTGAGAACTGTTTGCTGCGAATTGGAGGGCTTCGTCACCAGGGTGACCACAGCGCCAACGATCACGTGACCATCGGGGGCAGTGACGGTTCCAGCGATTCCCGCGCCGAATTGAGCGGTGGGATTTGCCGACGGGGTTGGCGAACTGGGGGACCGTCCTGGCAGGACGGCGGACTGGGCGAGAACGGGGACGAAAGATGCGGTCGATGAGGCGGGGGGAATTCCGGCCGTCTGCGCTTGCGCATGGGCGCCAAGCATCGTGAGGCAGGCTGTGGAAAGAGCCAGGAGGAGATTTTGCGATATTCGAATACGGGTTACCTGCGATGTTCTTCTCATTCTACCGTGGGGCGCACAACGATCCCGTCGAGGAAGCCGTTTGTAGCAAGCATCGCGGCGACTCAAGAGGGGAGAATACGTTCGATTGCTCCGGGCATCGCGGTTTAAAACGTGCCGGCATGGTCGGGCTATTGCAACCGGGAGAACCCCCGGCTTTGCCGGGGTGGCAGTAGCAGTTTGACATTTCCGGGAGTCCATCCAGAAACTCTTCAACGTGAGCCGCCAAGCACACGAAGAGGAGAAACCGGATGGACGAGTCTGCCAGCGTAAGCCATACGAAATGGGATTGCAAGTATCACATTGTGTTTATCCCGAAGTGCCGCAGGAAAGTGCTTTACAAAACCCTTCGCCATCACTTGGGCGAGGTATTCCGCGATCTTGCGCAGCAGCGTGAATGCAAGATCGAGGAAGGCCATTGATGTCGGACCATGTACACATCCTGATCTCGATACCGCCGAAATATGCAGTGTCGCAGGTGGTTGGGTACATCAAGGGCAAGAGCGCGATCCACTTGGCGCGGACGTACGGGGAACGAAAGCAGAATTATGTGGGCCAGCACTTCTGGGCGCGAGGGTATCTTGTATCGACTGTGGGCCGGGACGATGCCGTGATCCGGGCGTACGTTCGCAATCAGGAAGTGGAAGATGAGCGCCTGGATCAATTGAACCTGTGGAAGTGACCTGCCACCGAAAAGGTGGCTCAACTCAATCGGGCCGCGTTAGCGACCCCGCTTTGAGCGGCTCACACCGTAAAGCCTCCGGCTTTGCCGGAGGACCACCTATTCCAGTCCCGCGCCGCCGCTGTTTGCGACGCCATTTATCACCGCGTCGACACCGCGTCGTTCACCATGAATGCGCTGGGTACTCCGGGCACGGCAAAGCGCCGGTTTTTCTATGGCCCCGGCGCGGACAACTACCTTATGGCGTTGGCCAAGAGCCTGGCGCTGACCGGATCGAAGTCGATGCTGTTCCGCGTCGAGGCCTTCAACGTCTTCAACCATGCGCAGTTCAACGGTCCGTCGTCGGTCGATGGGAACATTGGCGGCTCGACCTTTGGCAATGTCGTTAACGCCGCGCCTCCGCGCATTCTGCAGGGCGCAATGAAATTCAATTTTTGAGGACGGGAGGCAGAATGTGCGCGGTCCGACTTCATCCAGAAAGTCCCACATGTCGAGATATGAAAAGGTAAGGCGCACTAAAGCATTTCTCCTGTTGCTATAGACGGAAGATCGTCATTCTGAGCGTAGCGAAGAATCTGGGCATTGGCTTTGATTCGAAAATACCGAGGTCCTTCGGTCGCCGCGGCAGTTCCAGTTTGCGTCGAGGTTTATATTCTGAAATATGCGGGCGTGTTTCTCCTGCGCACGCGAGAGGCACCTCCGACATACCTGCGTAGTTGAGATCGCACGATCGGTCCGCAGCTTAGACTCTTTCTGTAGGGTGTCGTACATGCAATAAGGAAGGTGAGGCATGATCGGTTCCACGCGGAGGAATTTCCTGAAAGAGGCCTGGGCCGGCCTGGCCGCGCTTTCCATCGGCGCCGGCCCGCTACAGGCGAGCGTCATGCCGGGGCGGCCATCCAACGAGACTTCCGGTTCGCAAGGCGGTCCTTCAAATATCATGACCATCGCCGCGCATCCCGGAGACGCTTTTTTTGCCATGGGCGCGCCCGTAGCGCTTGCGATCCATCAGGGAGGAAAAGGCTCGTTGTTGAGTCTCTCGTTAGGAGAGAAAGGCTCTGCCACAATTTTACCGGCGCAATATGGAGAGGCCCAGCGCGAAGCGGCCCAAAAAGCCGCGGCTTTGATCGGAGCGGAGGCATTGTTTCTACAGTATCCAGACGGAGAGGTCCCGGTAAGTGACGAGGCCAAGTTTGCCGTCTGCGATTTGATTCGGCAATACAAGCCGGACATTATCGTGACCCACTGGCGAGGAAGCTGGCATAAAGATCATCAAGCCTGCTACGACATCGTTCAAGATGCAATCTTTTATGCCGCACTCCCGGGCCTCGTCCGGAAACTACCCGCGCACTCCGTCGGGAAACTGTTTTTCGATGACAACTGGGAAGACGCCGCTGGGTTTGTTCCGGACACGTATCTGGACATCACTCCTGTGTTCGAGCGCTGGATGGATGCCTGTGCGGTCTTTCCAATGTGGCGCGGTGAAACAGGATTTCGCTACAGCGATTACTATGGCAGCATGGCAGTTGCGCGTGGTTGCGTCTCCAATTTTAAAAAAGCGGTCGCCCTGATGTCGCCGCCGGAGCAGCGAGTTCGGCACGTTCGCGCACTCTAGCAGCATGGTTGCTTTTACGGTGTTGTTTTGAGAGCTCTTCAGTGCAGTTTTTCTTACCCGTAAAGCTGCGCCGAGATCGTTGCTTCGGCCTACACCTAAAGTGAAAATTCTCTAGCATCGGCCTCATCGATCGGTAGCAGGCCGTGTCTGAGCCAAGAGAGCCGCCCAGAAAAGTGTCTGTAGGCCGTTCGCCGAAGCAATAACAGGATGGACGAGAGCGCTTTATTTTATAAGGACGCATTCCAGATACGGATTGCCGAATGAAGCGAACGGGGAGAAGGTCCTCGAATGTTCATCAGTCTTGACAAGCTTTAGCAGCCGAACCTAGAATTGCTGGGCGTCCGAATTGAAAGCTTTTAACGCGGCGCGAATTTGCGCATGAGGGTTCGGCGGCGAATCGCTGGAACATGCACTGTCTTTCCAACGATTAATTCTTCAGTGAAGTCACCGCGATGAGAAAGATGGTGAAAACCGCAGAGAAACCCCAATGACTGTAGTGCATTCGTACCCTATTGCTGTGGCACTTTGTATGCTGACGATGGTGTGCTGGGGATCATGGGCCAACACGCTCAAAATGGAGCCCCTCTCCTATGGATTCTCGTTATTCTACTGGGACCAGGCGGTTGGCTATTTGCTCCTGCCCTTGCTCGTCGGTCTTACGTTTGGATTGTTCGGCACTGAAGGAAGAAGCCTTCTTGCCGACCTTCAGCAGGGGAGCGCGAGAAGCTACGAATGGGCAATTTTAAGCGGTTTTGTGTTCAACCTGGCCAACATTTTGTTCATGAGCGCACTGGATGTCGCGGGAATGGCTGTGGCCTATCCAATCGCTATTGGAATCGCCCTTGTGGAAGGGGTAGTGATCAACTACGTTGCCCAACCGAGAGGCAATCCAATACTGATTTTCAGCGGTGTGGCCCTGATATTGTCGGCCATTATCCTTGACGCACTCGCCTACCGAAACCACCAGGGTAAGACTTGTAAACCAGGCGAAATCCGAAAGGGAGTTTCTCTGGCGTTAGCGGGCGGCATTTTGATGGGTCTGTTTTACTATTTGGTACTCAGGTCAGTTTCGCCGGACTTTGATCGCCTCGTACCCGGTAAGTTCGGACCGTATGCGGCGGTGTTGGTGTATTCCGCGGGTTCTTTCATCTCGAACCTGTTCTTTAACACCTATCTGATGTCCCATCCTTTCCGGGGAGCCAAGGTGAGTTACTCCGATTACTTCAGCAATGGGACTTTTAAATATCACTCGATTGGCATCCTCGGGGGAATCGTCAACGGGATCGGCGTGACGGCCAGCTTCGTTGCCTCGAAGGCGGCAAGTCCCGCAATTGCCTACGGTCTGGGACAGGGTGGAACGATGATCGCCGCAATCTGGGGAGTCTTTGTCTGGAAGGAAAATAAGGGAGCATCCTCGGGAACCAAAGTTATGATCGCGGCCATGTTTGTTTTCTTTCTTACTGGATTGGTCTTGCTGGTCACTTCCATGTTGTGATGAATAGAGCGGAACCAAGATTGCTATATCCCGGATGCTAGGGATGCGATAAATTTGGTTTGGCGATTTCCGCGAAGACAAGCGATGGCGCAAGCTTATTCGGACGATTTGCGTTCG
>JAJYVR010000145.1 GCA_021791935.1 Acidobacteriota bacterium | reverse complement strand
AGTTACCGCAACTACCGCAAAACTGAGAGTTTTTCCGCAGCCTGTTTAGCCCCTGTGAGCGTTTGGCCGATTCCCCCAAAATCATGGGTGAAACAGGCCCCAATCATGTGTATCGTTCTGTCGCCCCGTCCGCCGTTACTCCCAGCCGGCGCAGCTCCGCGATCACTTGCTCCGGCGACGTCATCCGAATGCCGTGGATTCCCAACTTGCGGGCGCCTTCCAGGTTCTCTTCGCGGTCGTCGATAAAAACGCACTCCTCGGGCCGACGCTGAGAAATATCCAGGGCGCACTGGAAAAACGCCGCCTCCGGCTTGCGCAACCCGATATACGCCGACACCAGATATGCGTCGAACAGGCCATCCAAGCCAAACGTCGGAATCCGATATTCCATCAGCTCGCGCGATTCGTTGCTCAACATGTATGTGCTGTTGTCTCGCGAACCCCGCGCCCGCAGCGCTCCTAGAAATTCAATCGTCGCCGGATACAGTACCTGGGTGATGTCGCGCATCTTCGAAAAGAATTCGCCTTCCGAGAATGCGCGGGGAGTATAAAACACTGTCTCCCGCAGATATTCCTGCGCGTCAATCTTGCCGCGCTCCCACAGATCGTTGGCATTGTAGTGGCGTCGCTCAAACTCGTCGAAATTCAATCCAAAATGTTCCACCACCCGTTTGCGCGCGTGCTCGTCCCATCCATTCGTCAACAGAACTCCGCCGCAGTCCCAGAACGTGGCGCGAATCTTCGCCTTCCCCACTGTCACCTTTGTTCCTTGGCAGGTTCGTATGCGTTCTCTCCCCAGTTGTTCGTCGTAAAGCGGCTCTCGATGGCCTTCACCTTGTTCAACCGCCGCACGAACCGGGCTTCGTTGGATTGAAAATGCGCGTTCAAATACGCCGCCACCACGTCGTACGCCAGCGCGATACCGATGATGCGCGAACCCATCACCAGCACATTCATATCGTCGTGCTCGACGCCCTGATGCGCGGAATAGGTGTCATGGCACATTCCCGCGCGGATGCCCGGCATCTTGTTCGCCGCCACCGAAACCCCAACGCCGGAACCGCAAATCAGCACGCCGCGCTCCGCGCTTTTCGCGTGCAGCGCGCGACCCACATACTCGGCGTAGTCGGGATAATCGGATGGCTCCGTATTGAACGCGCCCAGGTCGAGCACCTCATGCCCCAGGTCGGTCATGTATCTGCGAACTTCTTCTTTCAACTCAAACCCGGCGTGGTCGGACGCAATCGCGATCTTCATTTCTCTCTCACTTTCCCGCCACGGCGGAAGTCTTCGCCGCCCGCTCGACAATCCGCGTTGCCATGCGGACCACGTTCTCCACGTTGAATCCAAGTTTCTCCATCGCGATCTCTCCCGGCGCCGAAGTTCCGAACCGATCCAACCCCAGCACATCTCCGCTATCGCCGGCAATCTTCCACCAGCAGATCGGGCTGGCCGCTTCAACCACCAACCTGGGAACTCCCGTGAGCAGGACTTGCTTCTTGTATTCCTCCGTCTGGCCATCGAACAGGCGCCAGCTCGGCATGGAAACCACCCGCACATGCAGTCCCTGCGACTCCAACACGGCTGCCGCTTTCTGGACCAGGCTCACTTCGCTGCCGGTCGCAATCAACACCACGTCCGCCGAGCCTCCGCCGTCCCGCAGCACATACGCGCCGTGACGCACACCGTTCAAAATGTCGTACTTCTCCGGGTCGAGAACCGGCAGGTCCTGCCGCGACAGCGCCAGAAACGAAGGCTTGCGGCGCTCCAGAATCACCTGCCACGCCGCCGCGGTTTCATTCGCATCCGCCGGTCGAAAGTCCGTAAATTCCGGAATCGCCCGCAGCGACGCGATCTGCTCCACCGGCTGGTGCGTCGGACCATCCTGACCAAGTCCGATGGAGTCGTGCGTGAACACAAAGGTCGATGGCGCCTGCATCAGCGCCGCCAGCCGCAGCGCCGGCCGCGCATAATCGCTGAACACAAAGAAAGTCGATCCGTAAGGAATTAGCCCGCCATGCGCCGCCATGCCATTCACAAAGGCGCACATGCCAAACTCACGCACGCCGAAGAAAATGTTGCGCCCGTTCGGATCGACATGGAAACTGGGACTGTCTTTGATCGTCGTCTTGGTGGAAGTGGAAAGGTCTGCCGCTCCGCCAATCAACTCCGGCACCTTCAAGGCAATTCCGTTCATCACCGTATTGCCGGCGATGCGAGTTGCAATCGGCTTGGAGTCCGCCGGAAACTTCGGCACGCCCGCTTCCCATCCCGCCGGGAGTTTCCCCGCGAACACGCGCTCATACTCCGCCGCCAATTCAGGAAACTGCTGTTTGTATTTTGCGAACAAAGCATTCCAGTCGCCTTCGAACTTCGCCCCGCGGTCCTTCGCCTGCGCCCAATTTTTCGCCGCCTCCTCCGGAACATAAAAGCTCTTGTCCGCCGGCCATCCCAGCTTCTCCTTCGTTTTCCTTGTGTCTTCCGCGCCCAGCGGTTCTCCATGCGCCTTGGACGAGCCCGCCTTGGGGCTGCCGTAGCCAATGATGGTGCGCACCGCAATGATGGAGGGCTTGTCCGTCACTGCTTTCGCCGCCTCGATCGCTTTGGAAATTGCCTCCAGGTCGTTGCCATCGGCCACGCGCTGCACATGCCAGTGGTAGGCTTCAAATCGTTTTTCCACATCTTCCGTGAACGACAATTCCGTCGGCCCGTCCAGCGAGATCAAATTGTCGTCGTACAACAGAATCAGCTTGCCCAGTCCCAATGTGCCCGCAAAGGAACAAGCCTCGTGCGACACGCCTTCCATCAGGTCGCCGTCGCCGCACATCACGTAGGTAGTGTGGTCGACAATTTCGAGCCCAGGCTTGTTGTAGCGCGCCGCCAAATGCCGTTCCGCCGCGGCCATTCCAATCGACATGGCCAACCCCTGTCCCAGCGGACCCGTCGTCACTTCCACGCCATCGGTCAATCCACGCTCCGGGTGGCCGGGAGTAATGGAGTCGTATTCGCGGAATTGCTTCAAGTCCTCCAGCGTCACCTTGTATCCGGCCAGGTGCAGCGCCGAGTAGAGCATCGCCGAGGCATGCCCATTCGACAGCACAAAGCGGTCGCGATTCGACCATTTGGAGTTGGCCGGATTATGGCGCATGAATTTGTGAAACAGCAGATACGTCATCGGAGAATCGCCCAGCGGCGCTCCGGGGTGTCCGCTGTTCGCCTTCTCTACCGCATCGACAGCCAGGAAACGCAATGCATTGATCGACAACTGATCCAGTTCCGTCATTCGTGCTCTCCAACATCGGGCCCAGTGGCCAAGTTTAGTGTCTCGTCAATAATTGTATAGATGCACCGCGCCGGAAATGGCCGCGGCACGATTGCCGATGTTTTCGCCATCAGCAGATCGGCACCTCATAATTGCGGCCTTCCCAGCGGTCTTCCGCAGGCCAGTACAACGTGAAAATCACGTTGCCCTGCGCCTGTTTGCCGATCGGGATGTCCGCATAACAGACACAACTGCCAAGATGTTTCGATTCTGTGGCCTGATTCGTCGTCCAATCGTTCTCGGTCCAAACCACGCGGAAGGGGCTGCATTCGACAATCCGCAGCGTTTTTCCCGGACCGATGCGCGTCAATAAATGGTCGCGCTTGCATATCTCGATTTCCAGCTCGCCCCGGCCATGGCGATAACGACTGGCGACCGGCCCTACGCGATCGAAAACGTCTCCATCCTCCCGGGAACGCAGCAGCTTGATGTACTCCGCATGGGCCCAGGCCAGCGGCATTGCGGAGCCGGATGGGCGGCCCAGAAACATCCCTTCCTCCGGCAGGTCAGGCGCGTCCCAAATTTGTTCCGGCAGCATTCCGCCCTCGGAGCTGAACTGCTCCATGGCCTTGATCAAAGGTTGCATGTCCCTGCCGGCCGCCAACTCGTAGTGCGCCCGCTCCCCGGTCAACAGCGGCCAGGCGCGTCCCTGGCCCCAGCCTTCATAGGGCCCGCCATCGTGCTTCTGTCCATAGCCGTCGTGGTTGTAGCGCCGCCAGCAAGGGCCGTAGGGAGTGTTGACCTTGAGCAGGGCGTCGACAACCTTCAGCGAATCGACAATCAGCGGGTCGTGCGGAGAACGAATGCCGTAGCGGACGAGTTCCAGGAAGCCTTGGTCGATGATCTCCCGAGCATCGTAGTTGGATTTTTCTCCCGGCCCGCGATTGGCCAGTTGCAGCCGTCCTTCGCCTGCGGAGGGATTGTAAAAGCGATCGCCGGGCGCGGGCGGTCGAATGCGCATATAGTGCCGCCGCACCTCCGGCAACAGAACGCCATCGTCAGTGACAGTCCACTTCTCCAGGTTCGATTCAATCCAGTCGGCAAAAACGGCATAGAAATCCGCCAGGTCGGGCGCCTCATGCGCGCGCACCAGTTCGCTGGCGCAAATCAGCCCGGTAATCACCGCGGCCAGCGTGGAGGGCGAGTAGCCGGCATTTTCTTCCCATCGGTCCTGCTGGGTAATGGGCGCAAACTTCATCAGAAACCCGGCGGCGCGCTCCACAAACGGGACGATATCGACGCTGTCCAGCGCATTCTCTTTCCACAGTCGCCATGCCAGGACGATCGGAAATGCGACCTCGTCCAACTGCATGCTCGACCAATACGGGGTCCCGTTCACCCAGAAATTTTGCGAGAAGCTGCCGTCCGGCCGCTGCGCGCAGATCAAATACACCAGGGCGCGCAACGCGGTTTCATTCCGGCCAACCGCCATCAACGCGGTCGCGGTCTGCACCATGTCTCGCGTCCATACCAGGTGGTAGCCTCCCAGGTCGTCGTCGCCTTTCGTTTGTCCCCACGGAATGGAGGCCGAAGCGATGAACGCCCCCTGAAAGGTCTTGTCTTCATGGGCCAGCAAAATGCTGTGGCTGATGTGCAGCAGACGCCCATGGTCCCCGGAAGCGGACACCAGTTGCAGCGGACATCGGGCGCGATGCCACTGCGCGTGGAAGCGTTCCCGGTGGGCTGAGAATCCGGTTGCCAGCGACTGCATCGCGCCCGCCAACGCCGCGTGATGGCCCCGTCCAAATCCGACGGCAATGGTAAATTCCGGATGGGCGGCCACATCGACTTCTCCCATCAAAGCGATGTTGCCGTCCAGCGCCCGATCGAACTCCCAGTCCATTTTGAAGTTGTCGCTCAAGTCGGTCCAGCCATCGCTGGCCCCCACGTACCCGCAGGATGTCTTGCTGAATCCGCAGTCGGCGGCCATGGCCAGGGAGGTGACATCCTTCCACGCCACGAAGGCCCGTTTGCCGCCCACGTCGATCACCCGCGCGGAATTTCCCGCTCCGCCTACCTCCAGGTGCGGCGCCAGCAGCGCATAAACCTTGACCCGCTTCAGAAAATCTTCATTGCCCTCAAGCCGCACATGGATCAGGACCGTCGACTGATGCGGATCGGCAATGACTTCCTTGATGAGCTCATAGCGTCCGAGCGGATCGCGGCCCGTCAATCGCACTCCCAATGCTTCGTTGTCAATGTACTCGAAACTGCGGTCCAGATCGCGCTTCTCCTCGTGGAAAAACGTCTCTCCATCCGTGACCAAAAAGCCCAGGTCGCGGACCTGGGGGCGATCGATCGTCGGATAGTAGATTTCGTTCAGGATGCCGTGCGCAATCGTGTACCAGACCCGGCTGGAGGCGGAATAGGCTGTGCCCACTGTCTGCTTCTCGCTCGAAGTCCAGCGCGGCTCCATGCCGGGAGCGCCGAAGGCGGCCCCTCCCAACGTGACCCAGGAATACTCCGGAGCATCAAAAACCATTACGCCTCCAAAATTGCAGCTTCAATTCCCGGGGTATAGCTATCCAGCGAGCGAATCGGTATGGATTCCATTCCATGAAGGGTCTTTGCGTCATCTGTATACATAGACGCATCCCAGAAGAATTCGCTTCCTGCCCTGACCGAAAGATACACAGTTCGGGTTGCGACCGAATCCGCCGCCTATGCATCCAACCGAATGCAACGACTACGGGTACGACCGTCGAGCGTAAAATGACGGTGCGTCTGAATGGTATCGATCGACCCCGCGCCCTCATTCGTTCGGCTGTTGTTCCGTTACCGGCAAACGTTGGAGTGCTGCGGGCATCCTACCGTCACCGGCACCGCCCTACAAAACCGAACAACCCAGCAGGAAAACCTGCGACAAACACAGGAGGATTCCATTGGCACACGAAGTTCCACCGCTCCCTTACGACTACGCCGCCCTTGAACCCCACATCGACGAAACCACCATGCATCTGCACCACGACAAGCATCACCAAGCCTACGTAAACAACCTGAATGCGGCCATCGAAAAGCATCCAGAGCTGGGCAAGCGTTCCGCCGAGGATTTATTGCGCCACCTGGACAGCGTTCCGGAAGATGTTCGGACAGCGGTTCGGAACAATGGCGGCGGCCACGTCAACCACACCATGTTCTGGCAGATCATGAAGCCCAAGGGTGGCGGCGGGCCCACCGGCAAGATCGCCGAACAGATCAAGAAGGACTTTGGCAGCTTCGAGGATTTCAAGAAGCAGTTCAACGAGACCGCCGCCAAGCAGTTCGGCTCCGGCTGGGGCTGGCTGATCTTTGACGGCGGCAAGTTGAAGATCGTCACCACCGCCAACCAGGACAACCCTCTGAGCCAGGGACATTTTCCCATCCTGGGCAACGATGTTTGGGAACACGCGTACTACTTGAAGTATCAAAATCGACGCCCCGACTACCTGGCCGCCTGGTGGAACACGGTGAACTGGGAAGAAATCGACAAGCGCTTCGAACTGGCCGGCAAATAGGCCAAAATTGCCCCGATTTCGGTGCAAAATCAAGCTGGCGGAATTGGTTGCCAAGGCAACCAATTCCGCTTTTTTGGTGTCTTTTAGTTGCCTTGGCAACTAAATTTTTCAGGCCCTGTTTGGCGGTCTCGGAAACCGCTCCGCGATCATCGCCAATGCCTGCTCCCGGGTATCGATCGTCCCTTCCAACTGGGCATCCTCGACCAACGTCAACATATTTCGAAACTCCGGACCCGGTCGAAATCCAAGCGCGATCAAATCGTCGCCGGTCATCAGCGGCGTGGGACGAATCTGCTCCGGGGCCGCTGTTTGATACCGTTCCAGCGCAAATCGATAGAGCGAAAGATCCCTGTGGCTGGCCATGCAATCCATGCGATGCAGCGCCAGATGCTCCTCAAATTGATGAAGGCGAAAAAACCGCTTCAACGTTGATTCGCGCATTTTCTCGACGTCCGCAAAACGCATGTGATTCGCCACCAACGCCAATATCTGCTCGGTATCGCTGTTCGACATGCGCAGGCGGCGGCAAATTCCCTCCGCCATGCGCACTCCCACCTCGACATGGCCATCGAAACGGATACGATCGGGCGCGATGCGAAATGTTGCGGGCTTGCCAACGTCGTGCAGCAGCGCACCCCAGGCCAGCGTTGCGGAGCATCCCGGCGGCAACTGCTGCAGCAGCATCCGGGTGTGAATCCAGACATCCCCTTCAGGATGGTATTGCGGTGGTTGCTCAACGCCAGCCATGCGCGCGACTTCCGGCAACACTTCCGCCAGCAATCCGGTGACTTCCAACAGTTCAAACGCTCGGCGGGCCGCGCCTTCGGTCAACATGCGCGTCAACTCTTCCCGCACCCGCTCGCGGCTTACCTGGTCGATCTCCCGGGCCGCCGCACGAACCGCGCACAGCGTGTTGGCTTCGATCTCAAAGCCGAAACGCGCCGCAAAACGGACAGCGCGCAACATGCGCAGCTTGTCTTCCGCAAATCGCTGGCCGGGGTCGCCAATGGCGCGAACGATGCCCTTCCGCAGGTCTTCCCTGCCGCCGACAAAATCGAGGACCGCTTCGCTGACGCTGTCCGATGTCCGCAGCCGTTCCGGATCGAGCAACATGCCGTTGATGGTGAAGTCGCGACGCAGAACATCTTGCTCCGCGGAGTCGGTGTAGCGAACGGCGTCCGGCCTGCGGCCATCGCTGTAGGCCCCATCGCTGCGAAACGTGGCCACTTCGGTCAGGATTTCCGCGCCCTCGCAGGCATCGACGACGAGCACCACACCAAATTGCGCGCCCACGGCAAAGGTGCGCGGAAACATCGCCAGCACCTGCTGCGGCGTCGCACTGGTGGCCACGTCGAAGTCCAACGGCTCTCGGCAAATCAGCAGATCGCGCACGCATCCGCCGGCAAAATACGCAATGTGACCGGCAGCACGCAGCCGCTCGACAATCTGCGTTGCCGCCTGCTGACGCGCCGATGCCGGAATGGAAGGGTGGCTGATTGCCATTGCACGCGACCTGGAAACGGCGGCGAATGGAGCGCTGCCTTTACCATGGTGACATGCATCCTACGCTTCCCTCCAGTGCTGGGCCGACTTCGGCGTCAGAACATATTTCCGCGCCTGGGCTGATTCTGGGGATTGAGAGTTCCTGCGACGAAACGGGTGCGGCGGTGGTGCGCGGCGGGGCGGAGGTCATATCTAACGTGGTCGCATCGCAGGTCCGCACCCATGCGCCTTACGGCGGGGTGGTTCCGGAGCTGGCCTCGCGAGAACATCTGCAGAATATTGTTCCGGTGGTTCGGACTGCGCTGCAACAGGCGGGATGCAGCCTCGAAGAGCTGGATGCAATCGCCGTCACGGAA
>JAJYVR010000002.1 GCA_021791935.1 Acidobacteriota bacterium | reverse complement strand
ACTGGCAGCCGCTTTTGAGAAGATATAAAACCGCGTTGACGACTTCATGCAAATCCACCGTGCGCGGTTTGGTGCGCTTACCAACGCCCTCCAGGATTGGACGAATCGATTCGAACTGCTCCCGGCTTACATCGCTTGGATACGGCTTTCTTGGCTCCATCCTCCTCGATTACCGCACCGGAAATGCGGACGCATATGGCTCTGCGGATACCCTCGCCACAACAGGACTATAGATCGTAAACAGGCTCTCAGCAGAATCTATCGGGGTTCAAAGTGGAAGAGGCAACCGAGCATCCTGCGGAGCATCGCCAGATGAACGTTTTTGTTTCAACTGATTGCAATACATGAACAGGTCGAGCATGAGCACGTCGGGACTTTCTTCCGGTCACCAGTTCCGCCGTCGAGCTTTCAGAATTTCAAATATCTTTGGCTAGTCTTCACTGAGCGCTTCGAGTAGTCTGCCTGCGAATTCCTCAATCGGCTTTCAAATCCTCTTATCCGGCGTTCAAACCATCCACCAGCGTATTACGATACGCCGCGGATCGCTGGGATGAAACCGGCATGCTGGCCCGTTTGCCGGACAGCACGAGTGCCGGAGCTTTCTGCTGCGACTGTAGGACATTGAATTTTAGCGTCGGCCAGCTCACAGTGACCGGCTTGGGTTCAGCGCCGAAGGAGGCAACCGCACTCCACAGGAATCCCAAACCGTACGGCGTGTCTCAGGATTCTTGTTAAGGTGCGCATTCTCTCCTCCGGCTTGATCGTCTTTCGCGGCGATGTTCCTACTGCTTTGGTAACGGGTGCCTCGGAACGATCTGGTCCGGCAGCGGCGGGTGCGGGCGGAATGAAGTCCAGTGATTAGCCATCTGCGGATTGCTCGACGGATGCTCCTGGTTCCACAAATCCATAGAGATACCGTTCAGGTCGTACACCACTCTTCCTGCACGGATCGTCAGTTGAGCACTCAGTCTCGTGTTGCCCATCAGCTTGGTGTTTTCCATATCAAGAAAACCAAATTTTCCGTGCTCCTCGCTCAATACCGCTACATCTGCCGGTGCCCCGACCGAGAGATTTCCCAGGTTAGGACGTTGGATTTCTCTAGCCGGATTCCACGTTGTGTCTGCGACGACCTGTTGCAGCGTCAATCCCATCGCCATAAACTTGCCCATCACGTTGAGCATGTCTTTGGTGCTCGAGTTCATGCTGTCCACGTGCAGATCGGTCGAGAGAGAGTCTGGCAGAAAGCCTGCTTTAATCATCGGGATGGCCACCCGGAAGCGGAAGCTTCCCCCCCCGGTTCCAGCATCGAAGTAGATGCCGCGCTTGCGTCCTTCGATCATTGCCTTCGACGGGCCCAGCGTCATTTCATCTTGTTCGCCTCGCAGCCCGGAATACATGTGGGTGTAGATATCCCCGGGACGCAGATACTTGGTCAGCAGGTCGTAGAGAGGGCGCTCACTGCGTTTTGCGCCGTAATCGATCATCACAGGAATGTGCGCGATATTGCCTGCACCCACCGCTTGAATGTAAGGCCACCATTCCGGTCCGCTGAAGTGCGCGCTCTTAATGCCGATGATCGTATCGGGATAACGCAGCGCCATCCAAGCGGTCGGCACCATCTGCATATCGTCCAGGTTGTCTTCAAACCGTGGGCCGCGCATGCCTGCGCCGACGATGTTGATGAACGCCAGCACCCGCGTCTGCGAGCGGTCGATGATGTGTTCCTTAAAGTCCTCAAAGTTGCGCCAGCCGGAACTGCCCGCGTCGCACACCGTTGTCACGCCATTGCGAAAGGTGAAGCCGTCCGGCCAGAGGCCGTTGTCGCCCGCGTAGGAGTGTGCTTCGCCCGTCGAGGCATAGTCATGCGTGTGAATGTCGATCAGTCCCGGCGTCACATAGTAACCAGTCACATCAATGGTCTTGGCTGCGTCTTTGGGGTTAAGGTTGTCGCCGACTGCGGCAATCTTGCCATCCTTTATGGCGACGTCCGTTACGCGATCAATGTCGTTCTTCGCGTCGATGACATGGCCGTGCCGCAAGATCAAATCGTAGGGCAACGGGTTGGGCAACGACGCGGGCGGCCCCATACGACGCACATGCGCATTGACGCCGCCTTGTTGCTGCACCGGCTGCGGCAGTCCCGCTTCCTGATTCGGCCCTTGCCCCGCGGGCTTTACCGGAAAACAGCCACGGCATCCGCTCGGTCCCGGAGGGCCTTGTTGCTGATAAGCGTTGGCGCTGACAGGGGAGGGATTTTCCTGATACGTCGATGAGGGCGATGCCGTGGAATGGTTTCCTGCATTCTGAGCCTGCATGGTTAAGGCGACACAGAACATTGCGCCGAATATCACGCGCCCAACAACAGTTTTCTGCTTGAATTTCATTCGTTTGATTCCCCTCTCGTGATGATGATACAACCTGCGCTCCAATCGGACATGGTTGCACTGCATGCTCCGCTCTTTTTCAATGGATCAGTCAGGAAAGCCACACGGCTTCATCCAGCTAAGGCATCAAGGCATTTTAACCGTGCTCACTATCTATTTGACGGCACCGGCCGCAACCGGTTGTGGTTCGACAAGTTTTGCAAACGGAATTGGCCCCATCTGGACGGCTTGTTGTGCCAATCGATAGAACAGCTTGCCGCGTGAAGCCGATGTGCGGCGGTTGAAGCGGAAGGTGAACTCGTTCAGATAGTCGTCCAGGCACGCATGGCCAATGGCGCCTTGGGGCGTTCCCAACATCCAGCGCTTCAGCAACCCCATCACAAGGTGGACACGCGGCAATACGTGTTCCGCCTCTGGCTGTTCGGCTTGAACGTGGCGTTGGTGCACATAGCCATCCAGCCCCAGACAGGCTGCAAATCCGTCGCTGCGCACCGTGCTGCCAGGTTCAATCGATGTGGCGATGAAACCATGCGAGGCCCTGATGGCATTTTGAGGAAAACCACAGACATTCAACGCCGGATATAGGTGCGACAGGCCCAGCCGGACTCGCGGCCTTAGTCGGAGGCAGCTCCCGACGGATCATGATTGTGCGGTTTCGACCCGCGAATATCAGATTGATCCATCGTCGCCAAAATCTGCCCCGACTGCTGCTCGCCCTGTCCTCGAACCACGGCAAAAGCAACAACAACGACAAAAACAACCCCACAATTTCGCAGGAATTGACAGGGTCACTCCATATCAGAACGAACGCAGAATTGCTGCAAGTAAAAAGAGGTGTCATCCCGATCGAAGGTCGCCGTGGCGACCGCAGTCGAGGGACCTGCTTCTTCTCCGTCTATTACAATAATTCTGGTTTTGCTATCGTTTGTGAAATTTAGTTCGGCGCAGGCCCAGGCGCTCCATTCCCTGGCTTTGCGCCCACCCGGATCGACAACCCTTCCGTGCCCTCGCAGGCAAGTTCCTCCGTCATTGCCGGGCACGCGCATGTGCAACTGCAATTGAACCTTTGGAGTCGACGATGAAAATGAAAACAGCATGGCCCCTGGGACCCATCCTTTGCATTTTGCCGCTCTTTTTCGCCATTCCATCCCACGCGCAGACCGCATCGCCCAAGGCCGTGTTTACCATTGGAGAATTCAACCGCTCCTCGGTCGACCTCGCAGGAGGCGCTCCGCAGCAGCCGGTCAACTTCATTGTTGGAACCAGTACCGCCTCCAAGGATTGGTATGCCACCCAGCGCGTCGAGCCCGCTCCTACTCCCGCTCAAAGAACCGCGTCCCAGCCCGCCGTCCCAGCCGTATCGCCCCAGGCCGCCCCGTGGACCATCCACTTTTCTCTGACCAACACGCCTGCGCCTTCGTATCGATTTCACGTCGCCCTGCTGATTGAAAGCTCCAGCGTGCCCGCGCTCCGCGTTGTCATCAACGGCAAGTCCGGGACCTTCTATCTGCAGCCCAAACTCGACACTGAAAACGGCGACCAGGGTAACGCGTTCTATGCCGCGTATTCCCACGCCGACGTCGAGTTCGATTTTCCCGGCGCGTATCTGCATCGCGGCGCGAATACCATTACCTTGCAGGCGGTTGAAAAAGTTCCCGCGTCCCTCCCCAATGCCGCGCTGCCTGCGGATGCAAGCTTTACCTACGACGCCATTGAGCTTGACCGCAACCCGCAATCATCCGCCGCCAACCGCGCCTCCGCCCAGATTCTGCCGACCATTTTTTATCGGCAGCAGTCCGGTCGTCTGGAAGAATCCGTCGATGTGATTCTGCGCGATCCGCGACCCATACAGTCTGGCGCCGCCGCCGAGCTTATCCTCGCCGGCAAACACTACCATCAGTCTCTTCAAGTGGGACAGGACTTCGGCGAGGAGAAACTTTCCTTCTTGGTTCCTGAATTTCCCGCGCATACTGCCGCCGAGGTCTTATGGAACAACGACGGCCACGCGCAGCATGACAAAGCCTTCATCGACCCGCAAAAGAAGTGGACGCTCTTCCTCGTCCCCCACATTCATCTCGATGTCGGCTACTCCGATTACCAGGGAAAAGTGGCCGCCATTCACAGCCGCGTCATCGATGAAGCGATGCAGCTCATCGCGCAACATCCCGATTTCCGCTTCAGCCTCGATGGATACTGGCCGCTGCAACAGTACTTCCAGACGCGCGCGCCTGCCGAGCAGCAACGCGCCATCGCCGCCCTCGAAAAGCAGCAACTCTACCTGCCCGCGCAATATGCCAACCTGCTCACCGGCTTTCCCACCGCGGAAACCCTGGTCCGCTCGCTCTATGCCAGCGCCGACTTCAGCCGCAAGCACGGCACGCCCTTCAACTACGCCAACATCACCGACGTTCCCTCGTTTAGCTGGTCCTACGCTTCCATCCTCGCCTCGGCGGGCATCCATGAGCTTTTCTCCGGCAGCAACAACTATCGTGCGCCGGTGCTGTTGCAAGGCCACCTCAATGAAGATTCGCCCTTCTGGTGGCAGGGCCCCGACGGCCAGAAAGTTCTCCTCTGGTATTCCCGCCACTACATGCAAATGCAGTTTATGTTCGGCCTGCCTCCGTCGCTTTCCACCGGCCACGACACCCTGCCGCTGTTCCTGCAGATGTATCGGCACCCCAGCTATCACGCCGACGCCGCCATTCTCTTCGGCACTCAGGTTGAGAACACAGATTTATTCCCGCAGCAGGCCGACCTGGCGCAGCAGTGGAACGGCGTCTACGCTTATCCGCACATTCAGTATTCCGGGTTTCACGACGCCCTGAAAAATATAGCGCAACAATTTGGCAACAACATTCCCACCATCAGCGGAGACGGCGGCCCGTACTGGGAAGATGGCATCGCCGCCGACGCCTACTCCGCTGCGCTGGAGCGTCACAATGAAGCACGCGGCCCGTCTGCCGAAAAACTGGCCACCCTCACATCGCTGGTCAATCCAAACTACGCAGCCGACACATCGAGTCTGCATCGCATGTGGACCAACATGATCCTGACCGACGAGCACACCTGGGATTCCTACAACAGCGTGTCCGATCCCACCAGCAAAGAAGCTGTCGACCAGCTTGCGTTGAAAGAGCTCTACCCAGTCAAGGCCGCTGCCCTGGCCGACTTTATCGCCCGCAACAGCATGGCTTCCATCGCCAATTCCATCTCCACAGGCACCGGCAGCATCATCGTCTTCAACACGCTCAACTGGACCCGCAATGGACTTGTCTCGCTCGACCTGAACAATGCTCAGGAACTCGTCGACACCTCCACGGACCAGGTCGTTCCTGTCGAAGTTCTCAGCGGCGACAACAATTTTCACCACGTCCGCTTCGTTGCCCAGGATGTGCCCGCTGTCGGCTACAAGGTCTACCGCCTGCGCGATGCCAAAAAGACGCTCGAACCCCCCGTAACCACCCAGTCCACCACCCTCGACAGTCCCTATTACCGTGTCACCCTGGACCCCGCCACCGGCGCGGTCCGCAGCATCTTCGACAAGCAATTGCAGCGTGAACTTGTCAACCAGCAAAGCCCCTATCGCTTCGGCCAATATCTCTACGTCACCGGCGGCGACAAGGCGCCCAACACGCTGCTGCAATACAGCCACGTCTATCCCAAGCCGGCCCTCGACGTTCATGCCGCGCAAAATGGCCGTCTCATCTCGGTCACGCGCACGCCGTACGGCTCGGTCGCTCGCATGCAGAGCGCCGACACCAACACTCCAGAAATTTCGACGGAGGTTCGACTCTTCAACCGTCAGAAGAAAATTGAATTCATCGAGGACCTGACAAAACAAGAAGTCGACACCAAAGAAGGCGTCTACTTTGCCTTCCCGTTCGCCATGGACCATCCGCAATTTCAATATGAAATTCAGAATGGGGTCGTCGATCCCTCCAGGGACATGTATCCCGGCGCCGGCCATGAATGGTTTTCCGTGCAGCACTGGGTTTCCGTGCAACAAAACGGCCTCTCCGCCACCGTCATGCCGCTCGATGCGTCCCTGGTCACGCTCGGCGATATCGATCGCGGCCAATGGCCCATCGCCTTCGGCACGCGCCCGGGAACCGTCTTCTCCTACGTCATGAACAACTACTGGGACACGAATTATCGTGCCGGCCAGGGCGGACATTTCCGCTTTCGCTACGTCATCGCCAGTGCCCCTGCCACCGATGAGACCCAACTCAGTCGCCTCGGATGGGAGGAAATGACGCCGCTTGAAAAAGACGAAATCACATCCCAGGACAAAGCCCTCAACACGCCGGGTCCGCTCGACGGCAGGCAGGCCAGCTTCCTCCACGTCAACGATCCCAGCCTTGTCTTGACCGCGTGGAAACCCGCCGAAGACGGCCGCGGCACCATCCTGCGATTCCTCGATATAGGCGGGACCACGCGCACCGTCAGTATTGAAACGCCGTTATTGCCGCTGCAACAGGCATGGCGGACCGACTCCGTTGAACGAGATCGATCGCAGCTTTCGCTGGCTGGCCCGCGCCAATTTCAGTTCACCGTTCACCCCCATGAAATTGTCACCGTGCGGCTTATCGCCGCCGCCACGCCGGCAACCTCCGCCCACCCATAACACCCGTCTTCACAGGCGCAGATGAAGCAGGGAATCTTGACACGCTGCCTGATATCCCCGTTTACTTGATGCATCGGAAGGGGATGGATGAAACAGGACAGCAAACGCGATCTGTTTCCCGGCGCTCTGGAGCTGATGGTTCTGCACACGCTCGTCCTCGAGCCGCTGCACGGCTACGCCCTGGCAACGCGAATTCGGCAGCGGTCACAGAACCTGCTCCAAGTGGAAGAAGAAGGCTCCCTGTATCCTGCGCTGCAGCGTCTGCTCAAGGCCGGCTTCGTTCAGGCCCGGTGGGAAATGTCGGCGACCAATCGGCGCGTCCGCACCTACTCCTTGACCCGCAAAGGAAGCCGCCATCTCGCAAAAGAAACCGCCCGCCTCGATAGCATGATGCTGGGCATTCAACTGGTTCTCTCACCACTTCCCGGCCGCCAGTCGTAGCCATAGGAGGAGAGCTATCATGTCGTGGCTTCCAGGAATTTTCTCTCGCAAACGTCTCCACTCCGAACTGCAGGAAGAGATCGAAAGCCATATCTCGCAACGCGCCGCGCTTCTGGTGTCTCAAGGCGTGCAGCCGGAAGAAGCTCAGTACCAGGCCCGGCGCGCTTTCGGCAATGCCGCGCTTGCCCGGGAGCGCAGTGTTGAAATCTGGCAGTTTCATTGGCTCGAATCCCTATGGGCTGATCTGCGCTTCGCTCTCCACCAGTTGCGCAAGTTTCCGGGTTACACCCTTACAGCAGTTCTCACGTTGGCCATCGGCATTGGTGCGAACGCCGCGATTTTCACCGTCATTGACGACGCCATGTTGCGCTCGCTGCCCATTCAGAAACCTGCTGAACTGGTGAGCCTCGGCTACCGCAGCCCCAAGATACCCGATTTCATCGCCCAACAGTCCTGGCCGGTCATGACAGAACTCAAGGGGCAATTGCACGGCGTCACCGACCTAGCAGGCTGGAGCGGCAGCATGCTCACGGTGCCGGATGAACAGAATACGCTACGTTCCATCGGCGGCAACATGGTCACAGGCAATGCGCTCACCATGCTCGGGATCCGGCCCTATCTCGGCCGTCTGCTGACCCCCAGCGACGATGTGCGCGGAGGCCCCGAAGGCGGCTGGCCGGTCGTGCTCGACTATGGATTCTGGCTCTCCAATTTTCACGGCGATCCTGACGTGATTGGCAAGCATCTGCGTATCGCTGGACAACCCGCAGTCATTGTCGGCGTGTTGCCGCGGAACTTTCATGGCCTGTTCGTCGGCGAACCGCAAAAATTATTTCTCCCTCTTCACTTTCACTCCGCTTTGGCTGCCACACCGGAGCAAGACCCGTTCCTCCATCCGGAAAACTTCACTGTCCTCGTGATCGCGCGCCTTGCGCCCGGGACCACGCTTGCGTCGCTCAACGCGCAACTGAAGGCCATGAGCCCGGCCATGCGTACGTTTCTACCGCCGCGCTGGCGCAACATTCCGGCTTTCCGCGATGCTTATCTGTCAGCCGAATCGGCCAGTCGCGGCTTCTCGGAAATTGCCGAGGAATACAGCAAGCCTTTGCTGCTGATTCAGGGCATTGTCCTCGCCGTGTTGCTGCTGTGCTGCGTGAACCTCGCCGGTCTGCAAACGGCCAGGTTGCAGGCACGCGAGCACGAGTTTGCGGTTCGCTCCGCGCTCGGCGCGGGCCGCTGGCGCATTCTCCAACAATGTCTCGTCGAGTCGCTCATGCTCGCCCTTCTCGGTTCGATCTTCGCTGCGGGCCTCGCGTGGTCGAGTGTAAGGACGATCTCCAGCTTCTTCACGCCGGCGGGTTCCGGGGAGCCGACTCAGATCCAGCCGGACGCGCACATTCTCCTGTTCACCGCGGCGCTTGCGCTGCTGACCACGCTGCTGTTCGGGCTCGTTCCGGCCTGGCTTGCGGGGCGCGTCCCGCCAAATACAGTACTGAAAAACAAAGGGACGAACGCACGCCGCGACCTGCTGCGCCGCCGCCTTTTCATCCCGGCGCAATTTTCGCTCGCATTGGCGCTTGTCTTTACAGCTGGGCTCTTCACGCATACGCTGGTGCGCCTACGCAGCAATCATGCCGGTTTCAATCCTGCCCATGTCATGGAGGTGACCGCACAGTTCCAGGCGCTCAAAAAGAGCCCGGCGGAGATCATGGAACTGTACCGTTCCATGACGGATTCTCTGCGGGCCAGTCCCGGCGTCCAGTCCGCAGCCTATACCTGGGTGACACCGCTCACCGGCTTTGCTCCAAAGGTCAACGCGCACAGCGTCGCCCACCCACAGATCCATTCCATCGCATTTAACGACGTGAGTGACGGCTACTTCGCTACCATCGGCACGCGTGTCCTGTTTGGCCGGGAGTTCACCCAACAGGACCGCGACCGCTCCACCTGCATCGTCAATCAGGCAGCCGCCCAGCTTCTTTTCCCTGGCGGGCAGCCGCTCGACAATTCGCTCATCGCGGATAATAGCGGAGTCAACGGCATGAGCAAGTTCACGGCCGACTGCCGCGTCGTGGGCATGGTGGAAAATGCGCGCTACTCCTCGCTGCGCGATCCCGCCCCGCCCACGGTCTATTTTCCTGCGAGTCAGTCCACAGTCGCAACCGGCGGATACCAAAACAACCTCGTCTTCTTTATCCGCAGTCGAAACGCGGGCGACGCCATCAGTGCTTATCGCGGCGCGCTGGCTCGCTTCGTGCCCTCCACCGGCTACATGGTCTTTCTGCCGCTCTCGGATCAGGTCGACCAATCCCTCGGCAGCGAACGGCTCATCGCTCAACTTAGCAGTGCCTTCGCCGGCATCGCGCTTCTCCTCAGCGGCGTCGGCCTCTTCGGCGTTCTCGCGCTCCGAGTTCAAGAGCGGCGCTCGGAGATAGGCGTGCGTCTGGCCATCGGCGCTTCCCGCGCCCATATTCTTGGATTGGTTCTGCGCGATGCGCTTTCGATGGCGGCCATCGGGTCTGCCGCCGGCATCCTGCTGATTGCCATTACGACCACCTTCACGCGCCGCTTCCTCTACGACACTTCACCCATCCAGATGAGCGTTGCCGTCGGCGCCTTGCTCACTCTGCTTTCCGTGGCGTTGCTCGCGTCTCTGCTGCCTGCCTTCCGCGCTGCCTGGCTCAATCCGATCCAAGTGCTTCGTGAGGAGTAGCCAGTCGTCAGTGCGCCGTGACCGTAGACCGACGGGAGCCGCCGCCGTCTCTCTACTCTAAAATAGAGATATATGGACTTTCAGCTTGTCAGCGACTACCAGCCGCGTGGCGACCAGGCCCGCGCCATTGATGAGCTGGTCCGCGGCATTGTCGGCGGCGAAAAACATCAGGTGCTGCTCGGCGTCACCGGCTCCGGCAAGACCTTCACCGTCGCCAAAGTCATTGAGCACCTGAATCGCCCCGCGCTGATCCTGGCCCACAACAAAACCCTGGCCGCGCAGCTCTATCATGAGTTCAAGCAGTTCTTCCCCAACAACGCCGTCGAATATTTCGTCTCCTATTACGACTATTACCAGCCGGAAGCCTACATCCCAGCCGCCGATCTCTACATTGAGAAGGAAGCCACCATCAATGAGCAGCTCGACCAGTTGCGCCTGTCCGCCACTCGCTCCTTGTTTGAACGTCGCGATGTCATCATCGTCTCCTCGGTAAGCTGCATCTACGGCCTCGGCTCGCCCGAGGCCTACTACGGCATGTTGATGTTGCTGGAACGCGGTCAGAAAATTCGTCGCGAAGACATCACCCGCCGCCTGGTCGAAATTCTTTACGAGCGCAACGATGTCGACTTCCGCCGAGGCACCTTCCGCGTGCGCGGCGACGTCATTGAGGTCTTCCCCACCTACGATGAGAGCGCCTATCGCATCGAGTTGTTCGGCGACGAGATCGAAGCTCTCTCGCAAATCGATCCTCTCTTCGGCACCGTCAAGCAGAAATATTCTCGCCTGCCCATCTATCCCAAAAGCCACTACGTGGTGCAGCCGGAGCGCAAGAAGACCGCCATCGAAGGCATTCTGGCCGAGCTTGCCGTCTGGGAAAAAGAAATTGAAAGTCAGGGCCGCATGGTCGAGGCCCAGCGCATTCATCAACGCACCCGCTTCGATCTGGAAATGATCAAGTCCATGGGCTACTGCCATGGCATTGAAAATTATTCACGCCATTTTTCCGGTCGCCTTCCCGGCGAGCCGCCGCCCACCCTGCTCGATTATTTTCCGCAGGACCATTTACTCTTCATCGACGAGTCGCACGTCACCGTTCCGCAACTCCACGGCATGTGGCATGGCGACCGCTCCCGCAAGCAAAATCTGGTCGAGTATGGCTATCGCCTTCCCTCCGCCATGGACAATCGCCCCCTCAAGTTTGAAGAATTTCAAAGCCGCACCCATCAGGTGACCTACGTTTCCGCCACTCCCGGCCCGTATGAGCTGACGCAATCCGGCGGGGTCGTCGTCGAACAAATCATTCGCCCCACCGGCCTCGTCGATCCGCAGGTCGAAGTTCGCCCGGTGCGCGGCCAGATCGACGATCTTCTCGCCGAAATCCGCGAACGCACCAAGAAAGGCGAGCGCGTCCTGGTCACCACGCTCACCAAACGCATGGCGGAAGACCTCGCCAGCTACTACACAGAAGTCGGCGTGCGCTGCCGCTACATGCACTCTGAAATTGAAACCCTGGAACGTGTCCGTCTGCTCCGCGACCTGCGCAAAGGCGAATACGATGTGCTCATCGGCATCAACCTGCTGCGCGAAGGCCTCGATCTGCCGGAGGTTTCGCTCGTCGCCATTCTCGACGCCGACAAAGAAGGTTTTCTCCGTTCATCCGGCTCGCTCATCCAGACCATCGGCCGCGCCGCCCGCCACATCCACGGCCGCGCCATTCTCTACGCCGACAAAATGACCGACTCCATGAAGCAGGCCATCGGAGAAACCGATCGCCGCCGCGCCATCCAGACCGCCTATAACGAAAAGCACGGCATCACACCCACATCGATCCTTCGCCCCGTCGATATGACTCTCGCAGGCATTTTGAAGGCGGAATATTCCGACGTGACGGAAGAAGTCGAAGCCATGCCGGAAAGTTTCCACGCCGAAGAAGATCTCGACGCCTATATCGCCAAGCTGGAAACTTCCATGCGCGAAGCAGCGCAGCGATTTGAATTCGAAAAGGCCGCCAAGCTCCGCGACACCATCCGCGACCTCCGCAGCAAAGACTTCCTCTTCGACGCCCCCAAAGATGCCGCCCACCCACAGAATCCCGCCGCAACCTGAACGCGGCCTCATCTTCCTCCGCCCAACGTGACTCGCGCCGCGTCATCGTGTATGGTTTCGAAAGCGAACGGAATCCACTTTGTCGGGAGCACTCGTTTCCAGCCGCGCCATCGATGACCCTGAACTCTTATCTTGTCCGCGGAACATTAGTCGGCGCCCTGGGCGGCCTGCTCTTCGGCTTTGACACCGCCGTCATCGCCGGCACCACCCACATGCTGACGCAAGTCTACGCACTCAGCAGCGGCCAGCTTGGCTTCACCGTCTCCAGCGCACTCATCGGCACCGTCATCGGCGCTATGCTCGCCGGCATACCCGGCCAGCGCATCGGCCGTCGCGATACGCTGCGCATCCTCGCCGTCGCCTACGTGGTCTCCGCCATCGGCTGCGCGCTTGCATGGAACTGGTATGCCCTGCTTTTCTTTCGCGTCATCGGCGGCCTCGGCATCGGCGGCAGTTCCGTGCTCGGCCCCATGTACATTGCGGAAATTGCTCCCGCAAAATGGCGCGGACGCCTGGTCGGAACCTTTCAGATCAACATTGTCCTCGGCGTCCTACTCGCCTACATGTCGAACTTCTACATCGAGACCTTTCATCTCGGCATGCAGCAGTGGCGCTGGCAGCTAGGAGTGGCAGCCGTTCCCGCGGCGCTGTTTTTCATCATGCTGCTCACTATCGGTCGCAGTCCGCGCTGGCTGGTCATGCAGGCACGCATTGAAGAGGCACGCGATGCCCTCATGCGGGCCAACACTCCCGACCTTGAAGCCGAGTTGCAGGACATCGTCGCCTCCGTGCATCTGGAACGCCAGGCCAAAAGCGAGCCCCTGCTCACCCGCAAATATCGCCTGCCCATTTTTCTTGCCGTCAGCATCGCCATCTTCAACCAGCTCACCGGCATCAACGCCATCCTTTATTACATGAACGATATCTTCGCCGCCGCCGGCTTCAACAGCCTCTCCGCCGGCAAGCAAGCAGTCTATGTCGGCCTGGGGAACTTGTTCGCCACCCTCGCCGCCATCTCCGTCATTGACAAGCTGGGCCGCAAGACCCTTCTGCTCATCGGCTCCGTCGGCATGGCCATCTGTCTGCTCCTCGTCGCCGTCATCTTCCAGGTCCCCGGCCACCAGCGCTATCTGCTGCCGCTGCTGGTGCTGTACATTGTCGCCTTTGCCATCTCGCAGGGCGCGGTCATCTGGGTCTATCTGGCGGAAGTCTTCCCCACCCGCGTTCGTGCCAAAGGACAAAGCCTGGGCACCTCCGCCAACTGGATTTCAAATGCCATCATTTCCGGCATCTTCCCGGTGCTTGCAGTCCGCCACGCCGCGCTTCCGTTTTATTTCTTCGCCGCCATGATGGCCTTGCAATTCTTCGTCGTGCTCTTCATCTACCCGGAAACCAAGAACCTCAGCCTGGAGCAGATGCAGCGCAAGCTCGGCATCGATTGACCCTTCGAAATTCGTCTCGATTGCTTACAATCACTAGAGACCTATGCCGACGTCATCCGATCCGCGCACCCCGCTGCTCCATCTGATTGCCACCCTTTCCTTTCGCCTGGGAAAGTTCACTCTCTCCTCCGGCGCGCACAGCGATTACTACATCGACTGCCGGACCACCACGCTGCATGCGGAAGGCGGTCGCCTCGCCGGCCTCGCTCTCTACGACTTGATCCGTCAACATAAACTCCATCCGCAAGCCGTCGGCGGCCTTACTATGGGCGCGGACCCGCTGGTCTCCAACATCGCCTCCGCCAGCGCGTGGGACCATCTGCAGCACCCCGATGCTCCGCTCATCCACGGCTTTCTCGTTCGCAAATCGGAAAAGACCCACGGCACTGGCCGCCGCATTGAAGGCTTCAACCAGCCCGGCGCGCGTGCCGTCATCGTCGACGACGTCTGCACCACCGGCGCCTCCACCATCCAGGCCATTGAGGCCGCCCGCGATGCTAAATTTCAAGTGGTCGGCGTACTTTGCCTGGTCGATCGGCAGGAGATGAATGGCCGCGCCGCCGTCGAAGCCGTCGCCCAGGGAGCGCCGTTTTTCTCCCTGTTCACCGCCAACGATGTGCGCGCCGCCCACGTTGCATCGAAGTAATATGTGAGGACCCCAGGTCACAACACAGCGCAAATGCAGCACCACTGTAAAGTAAAAAAGAGTTGTCATCCCGAGCGAAGGTCGCCGCGGCGACCGCAGTCGAGGGACCTGCTTTTACTCTCCGCATTACAGCAATTCTGGCTTCGCGATATCAGGAGGAAACGCCATGGAACAATGTACCCACCTCGATCAAATCCGCAATGTCGCTCCACGCACTCCGCAAGGCTGCGAAGAGTGCATGAAGATCGGCGACGATTGGGTCCACCTGCGCCTCTGTCTGGAGTGCGGCCACGTCGGCTGCTGCGACTCCTCCAAAAATAAACACGCGACCAAACATTTTCATGCGACCAAACACCCCATCATGCGCTCCTTCGAGCCTGGAGAAAACTGGGGATACTGCTACATCGACCAATTGGAACTGGACTTCTCCTAGCTCGAGTTCGTCACGAACTGGATAGGTTCGTGCTATTTTGCCGTGTCTGAGGCAGGCAAGCTCTTTTGGCTCAACGGTGGGATTTGAAAATGCCGGGTGCCCCAGGTTCGCGTAGCTAACCTGGGATGTCTTTCCCTTACGCGTAAAATCCTCGCTGACGAATCACTCCCGCCACTCGGTCCATGGCCAGCATGTACGCCGCTATCCGGTTGTTCACCCCATGCGTCAGCCGGTAGTGAATGACATGCTCAAAGCTGTTCACCAGGATCTCGTCCAGCCGCTCATTCACCACTTCTTCCTTCCAGAAATATCCCTGCCGGTCCTGCACCCACTCGAAATACGAAGCCGTCACGCCCCCCGCATTCGCCAGGATGTCCGGGATGATAAACACGCCCTTCTCTCCCAGAATGTCATCCGCAAACGCCGTCGTCGGCCCGTTCGCACCCTCGCACACAATCCGCGCCGAAATCTTCGCCGCATTATGGCTGGTAATCACGTTCTCTGTCGCCGCCGGAATCAAAATGTCGCACGCCGTCGTCAGCAACTCCGCCGAATCCGCAGGCTCCGCTCCGTCGAACCCCATGATCGTGCCGTGGTCCTTGTGGTGCCGGTTCAACGCATGGATGTCCATCCCCTTCGCGTTGTACAGCCCGCCGTCGTACTCCGCAATCCCGATGATCTTGCAGCCAACCTCCATCAGCAATTCGGCCGCATTCGATCCCACATTGCCAAATCCCTGGACGACGATCCGGCATCCTTCCACCGGCATCTTCAGGTGCCGCAGCGCCTCCAGGCACACTACCCTCACTCCGCGCCCCGTCGCCTGCCGCCGCCCGCGCGACCCTCCCAGCTCGATCGGCTTGCCCGTCACCACGCTGGTCACCGTCTGCCGCATGTGCATGGAGTAGGTGTCCATCACCCACGCCATGGTCTGCTCATTGGTGTTCACGTCCGGCGCCGGCACATCTTTTTCCGGCCCTAGAAATTCGATGATCTCCGACGTGTACCGCCGCGTGATCCGCTCCAGCTCGCCCCGCGACAGCTTCTTCGGGTCGCAGATCACTCCGCCCTTCGCCCCGCCAAACGGAATGTCCACCACCGCGCATTTCCATGTCATCCAGCTTGCCAGCGCCCGCACTTCATCCAGCGTCAGGTCCGGGGAGTAGCGAATGCCGCCCTTCGCCGGCCCCCGCGCCAGCGAGTGATGCACCCGGAATCCGGTCATCAACTCGACGTGCCCGTCATCCATCGACACCGGAAAATGCACAATGATCTCCCGGCTGGGCGACCGCAGCACCTTCCACAAATCGTCGTCCAGGTTCAGCTTCTTTGCCGCAAAATCAAATCGGGCCGCCTGCGCTTCCCATGGATTCATTTCCTGCTCAATCGCTACTGACGCCATACAACTCTCCGCTTCTGCCTGCCAAAATTTCATGTGTGGTCCTGGTCGTCTCGGCAATCCTGGTCGCACGGTGCCCTTGCAAGCCTTGTCGCCGCAGCGACGCTTGAATGGGGATGAAAGATAGAGAAAAAACTGTCATCCCGACCGAAGCGCGCCCGTTTTGGCGCGCGCAGCGGAGGGGCCTGAGGTTGTTGCTCCCGACAGATTTCAGACGCACCGCGCGAACCTTTCGTCTCCACAAACCCTATTCCGGCCAAACCTACGGAGTATAGGCCCGCTCCCTCACCTCCGGCAAGCGCATCCGGTCCGCGGCCCCGTACCGCAGCCTAGCCGCAGTCGCCGCTCAAGTTGAAGACGGTTTCCATCCGTCCGGCCGAGTCTCGCGCTTCTTTGCTGGCGCCCCTCTGCCGAATTCACTTAGCTGCAACCTTGTCCTTCATGTATCTTGCTGTTCATGGAGTCATGTACCATCCTGGGAACACGGACGCCCAGGACTCTGTCGATTCATGCCCGCCGAAGCGGCGCAACAGAAGGAGCTGGGATGGAACTCGAAAGCACCCTCCACCTGCAGCAGCAAATTGCCCGTCTGCAGGCGTTGCTGGAGGCCAGCCATAAAATTCACAGCACCATCGAGCTCGACAGCGTGCTGCGAGCCGTGCTGGAGTTGAGCGTCCGCGAACTTGAAATGGCCGGCGCGTTCTTCACCGCATTTCCGTTTTCCTATGGAGAGATCCAGCCACGATTTTTACTGCATCCGCCGACATCCCACCCCAAGCGGGGCTGCTTTCGTTTCCCCTTGCTCGATCGCAGCGGGGCCCTGCTGACGGAGATGATCGTCCTGACCCGCGACTGCGCGCCGCTGTCTTTGTATGAACAGGACTTCCTGGAAAATCTGGCCACGCAAGCCGCTGTCGCCATTGAGAATGCCCGCTATCACGAACGCACGCTCGACCTGGAAAGAGTGCAGCAGGACCTTGCCTCGGCCCGCGAAATTCAGCGTAGCCTGTTGCCCCAATCCATGCCAGCGATTCCCGGATACAGCATCGCCGCGCGCTCCCAGACCTGTTACGAAGTAGGCGGAGATTATCTGGACATCCTTCCTTTGCCCGATGGCAGGTGGATGATGGTGGTGGCCGACGTCGCCGGCAAAGGGCTGGCTTCCGCCCTGGTGGGGACCTCCTTCCGTTCGGCATTTCGTGCCATGGCTGTATCCGGCCTTCCGCTGGACGAGATGGCCGCGAGACTCAACCATGTCCAGAATGCGGATGGCGTGGAGACCCGCCGCCGATATGTGACGGCCATCTTTGCCCATCTCGATCCGGCGGAACATACCCTGGAGGCGGTCAACGCGGGGCACAATCCAGGCTTTTTGGTGCATGGCAAGGCGATCCAGGAGATCGGCGCCAGCGGGACCCCCGTCGGCATGTTGGCAGACATGACCTATACCTCGGTGAGGTATCATTTGGAGCAAAACAGCCGATTCTTGTTGTATACGGATGGATTGACAGAGGTATTTCGCGGGGAAGAGGAGTTTGGGCCCGAACGCCTGGTCGAGGAGGTCCGTAGCTGGCGTGGTACACAGGCGGAACAATTGCTCAACAGCGTCTGGTCCGCAGTAGAATCCTTCGATGGGGAAGTGGAACTGACGGACGATCGCACGGCCCTGGCATTGCTTCGAGTGCAGTAGCTCCAGAGAGGTCTGTTTGAAGGCTTTGAAGCGTGCAGGCAGGTTGGAAGGATTGCTTCTGGAGGTTGAATTATGGTGCAGGAAATTGCATCCGCTGTTGAGTTGAGGCTTCCTTCCAAATTGGGATTTGAGAAGGTTGCGATGCAGACTGCTTCAGGCGTTGCCCGGTTGATGGGGTTTTCCGACGACCGCATCGAAGACCTGAAGACGGCTGTCGCAGAGGCTTGCATCAACGCCATCGAGCACGGCAACCGTTTCGATGAACGCTTGAGTATCGGAATTGTCCTGTCGATGGAAGACGGCAAACTGGAAGTGAAAATCCTGGACTCCGGTTCGGGGCTCCACAAGAAAATGAATCCCCCGGACATCGACCGCAAAATGCACGGCGAAGAACAGGCGCGCGGCATGGGCATGTTCCTGATGCAGGCCCTGGTGGACGAGGCCGAATGGACCCAGACTCCGCACGGCGGAAATTGCGTTCGCCTGATGATTCGTCTAGACAAGGAAGAGGAGTGAGTTAGCGATATGGCCATGCAACCGCAACTGAACACCCGCGCCCATGTGGATCAAGTCAAAGCGCCCGATGGCAGCCCTGTTGCCGTGCTTCGCTTTACCGGCGATATCACCAGCACCTCTCGCGATGTCGTCTTTGGCGCGTATCGCGAAGTGCCTGCGGCCGCCCGCAAGGTCGTCTTCGATTTCTCGAAGATGGAATATATGAACTCCAGCGGCATTGCGCTGATTATCGAACTGCTGATGGCCGCCAGCAAATCCGATCGACTGGTGCAGAGCTTTGGCCTTTCGCCGCATTTCCAGAAGGTCTTCATCATGGTCGGCCTCAACAGGTACACCCGCATGCATTCGGATGAGGCGACCGCCTGCGCTGCTTTCGCCGACTGAGTTTTCCTGGAGATTTTGTGAGATTCAATTCGCGGCCAACCTCGTGGGATCTCGTCTTGCCCAGATGCGGGTGCGCGTCAAAGCCTGGATCGTATGCGACCGACAAGCGTCGTGTCGCGAGACTGGCGCATCCTATTCCGGTGATAGGGGTTAAAATCGGTTTGTTCTGCAAACCCTCCGCCGGAAACGTCCATGATGAACAGCAAATCCTCGGATCGCTCTGTTGGCGTCCATCCTTCCGCCGCCTCCTGCAACCTTTCCATCGATGGCGTCATCCATGCGGCTGCTCTCGGCGAGCCCCTGGTCGATGTTCTCAATCGAATCGACAGAATCGTTCCCCAGGTCTGTTATCACCCCCAGCTCGGTCCCATCCAAACTTGCGACACCTGCATGGTCCAGGTCAACGGGTCCCTGGCTCGCGCCTGCGGAACGCCCGTCGCCGACGGAATGATTGTCGTCACCAAGTCGGAACTGGTCGATATCGCCCAGCGCGAAGCCTTCGACCGCATTCTCGGCAATCACATGCTCTATTGCACGATCTGCGATAACAACAATGGAAACTGCACCGTGCATAACACCACCGCGCTGCTCGACGTGAAACACCAGAAGCGCCCCTACACTCCCAAGCCCTATCCGGTCGACAACAGCAATCCCTTCTATCGCTACGATCCCGACCAGTGCATTTTGTGCGGGCGGTGCGTGGAGGCCTGCCAGAATGTCCAGGTGAATGAGACGCTGTCCATCGATTGGCAGTCGCAGCATCCCCGCGTCCTGTGGGATGGCGGCGAGACCGTTGCGGGCTCCAGTTGCGTTTCCTGCGGCCACTGCGTCACCGTGTGCCCTTGCAACGCGCTCATGGAAAAATCGATGATTGGCCACGCCGGATACTTGACCGGCCTGCCTCGCAAGGCGCTCGACAACATGATCGATGTCGTCAAAGGTGTCGAGCCCGAAACCGGCTATGGGCCAATTCTTGCCGTGTCTGAAGTGGAAGCCGCCATGCGCGAACAGCGCGTCAAACGGACAAAGACCGTCTGCACCTATTGCGGCGTTGGATGTTCCTTCGACATCTGGACCAAGGACCGGCACATCTTGAAAATTGAGCCGGCAGAGGGCCCCGCCAACGGCATTTCCACTTGCGTCAAAGGAAAATTCGGCTGGGATTATGTGAACGCGGCAGATCGCCTGACCAAGCCGCTGATTCGCGACGGAGAAACATTTCGCGAAGCCGCCTGGCAGGAAGCGCTCCAACTGATCGCGAAAAAACTGTCCGCAATTAAGAACGAGCACGGCCCCGATGCCATTGGCTTGATTGCTTCCTCAAAATGCACGAATGAGGAAAACTTCCTGATGCAGAAGCTGGCGCGCGCCGTCATCGGCACCAACAACATCGATAACTGTTCGCGCTATTGCCAGACGCCCGCCACTATGGGTCTCTCGCGCACCGTCGGCTATGGCGGCGACAGCGGTTCCATTCGCGACATTGAGGCCGCGGGCCTGGTCGTGATCGTCGGCAGCAACACGGCGGAGAGCCATCCGGTGTTGGCGACGCGGATAAAACAGTCGCATAAATTGCGCGGCCAGCGGCTGATCGTCGCCGATCTGCGTGAGCACGAAATGGCCCGCCGGGCAGACATTCTCCTTCGCCCGCGACCGGGCACGGACCTGGTATGGCTCTCCGCCGTCGCGAAATACATCCTCGACAACGGCCTCGCGAAGATGGAATTCATCGATCGCTGGGTCAACGGCTTCGCCGAGTATCGCGACAGCCTGGCTCCCTTCACGTTGGAATATGCGGAGCGTCTCACCGGAATTCCCGTCGCCACACTGCAGCAGGTCGCGCGGGAAATTGCGCAGGCAAGCAGCGTTTGCATTCTGTGGGCGATGGGCGTCACGCAACACTGCGGCGGCTCGGACACGTCCACGGCAATTTCCAATTTGCTGCTGCTCACCGGCAACTATATGCGCACCGGTACCGGCGCTTACCCGCTGCGCGGCCACAATAACGTTCAGGGGGCCAGCGACTTCGGTTCCATGCCGAACATCCTCTCCGGCTACCAAAAGGTGGACGATCCGGAGGCGATCGCCCGTTTCGAGCAGGCATGGAACGTGAAGATGCCGACCGACACCGGCCTCGACAATCGCCAGATGATCGACGCCATCCATCAGGGAAAACTGAAAGCGATGTATCTGAAGGGCGAAGACACCATCGCCTCCGATGCCAATGAAAACGATGTCCGCGACGCTTTGGAGAAGCTTGAATTTCTGGTGGTGCAGGAAGTCATCCTCAGCGAGACGGCCCGCTATGCCGATGTGGTGCTGCCGGCCAGCCCGAGCCTGGAAAAAGATGGCACCTTCACCAACACCGAACGCCGCATTCAGCGGCTGTATCAAGTCTTCGAGCCGTTGGGCGAAAGCAAACCGGACTGGCGCATCATTCAGGACATTGCCAACGCGCTGGGTGCGAACTGGAATTACAGCCACCCGTCGCAAGTGATGGACGAAGTGGCGTCGCTGACCCCTCTTTTTGCCGGGGTCAATTATCGGCGACTCGAAGGCTACAAATCGTTGCAGTGGCCGGTGGCTGCGGATGGTTCCGATCAGCCTCTTCTCTTTACGGAGAAATTTCCGTTCCCCGACGGCAAGGCGAAATTCTATCCGCTGGAATGGATTGAGCCGTGCGAACAGGTCAGCGACGAATTCGATCTGCATCTGAATAACGGACGACTGCTGGAGCATTTTGAAGTCGGCAACATGACCTTCCGATCCCCAGGAATCATGGAAGAGACGCCAAATACGTGGGTGGAGATTTCTCCAGAGCTTGCTGCGGAGCGGGGCGTCGAAACCGGCCGATGGGTCCGCCTGCGCTCGAAATATGGTCAGGTCAGGGTGCGTGTTCTGGTCACCGACCGCGTCCAAGGCAAACAAATCTACCTGCCGCTCAACTCAACCGAGCAGCCTGTGAATCGACTCACCGGTGCTGGAGTCGATCGCGCCACGCACACGCCAGCGTACAAAGAGACCACGGTGCAAATGATTCCGCTGGCGGAGCAGGGAGAAAGCCCGCTGCCAAGAATCAATTTCCGCTTCGGCCATCCCACGCCGCAAAATGGAGTCGAGGTCGAGCGCAAGTGGCAGCGCAGCGATTATCGTTTGCCCGGCACCGCGCCGGACGACAAATTGGCGCAAATCGCCAACACGCAGGTGTAGACAGGAGAATGCCATGGCCCAGCCGATTCGTACCTACACGCCGCATCGCGACGAGCAGGAAGAACTGCGCGCCAAAGTGGAGAATGCTCCAGTGCAACACGCGCAGGCCGTGCTGGCCGCCTATCAGGTGCTGCAGCAGGCGCAGGACCACGGCATACTCGACCTGCTGCGCGGCGCGATTGGAGCCGGTGACGCCATCGTCGACAAAGCCTCCGATTTCGCCAACACACCCGAAGGAATTCGCGCGATGCGCAATTTTCTCGCCTTGTCGCGCATATTCGCAAACCTCGATCCGGAAAAGGTGGATGCCGTTGCCAACGCCATCACGGAGAATCAGTGCCGAGAAGGAGCGCCGGGTTGCGAGCCGCCGTCGATCTTGAAATCCCTGCAACGCATGAGCAGTCGCAACAGCCGCCGGACGCTGGCCACCATCGCCGCTGTCGCGGACGCGTTCGGCAAAGAACCCGATGTTCCCAAGGCTGACTCCTTCTTCGGCAGTGGTCCCGGCTGGGTCCCTCCCAAATCCGTGCTTCCACTGTTGGCATTGGCGCTGGCGGGGGTCGCAGGTTTCTGGATCGGTCGCCGTCGCTAGACTCTGCCGCCGCAGCCAATTTCGCCATCCATTGCACCCTCTTCGCCGGTGACATCGGCCACCGCCATCCTCCATCCACCCGATGGCAAGGGCAGGATTTCATCGATTTCCCTCAACGGTGCCTCTTCTGGACTGGCCGCAAGGACATCAGTTCTTCTTTGGGGGAGAAGATGGGATGTAAGGGACTGCCTGGGTCCCGCGGATACTCACTCCTTGCTGATGAGGCAGTTCGACCGAGGGCGGATAGGTGATATGTACTGGCAGCAGATGGGATCGAATACCGGGCGGAACCGGGATCACGAGCGGCGAAGCAGGCGGTTGATCGAAGTCAAAAACATCGGCCATGTCATTCGCACGATCATCGCGAGCAGTGAGATGTTGAAGGTTCCAGCGCTGTTCTATAAATTTTAGGACCGATGTGAAATCGTACGTCTCGTGGGAGACATAATGCTGCTTGGCGTACGGGGAGATGACGATCGTCGGCACGCGGGGGCCGTAGCCGTAAGCGTCCACTTCCGGCGGTGGGACATGATCGTAGAAACCGCCGTAATCGTCCCAGGTAAGAACGATAACGGTATTCTTCCAGTACGGGCTCTGCATCAGTGCATTGACGGCCCGAGTGACATACCACATACCCTGGGCCAATGGTTCGGGTGGATGCTCACTGTCCTGGAAATCGGGAATGATCCATGAAACCTGAGGGAGCGATCCGGTTTTCAGGTCGGTGAAGTATTGTTGCAACGGGACAAGACGGGCCATATCGGCGGGATTGTCCCGTATCCCCTTAAAACCGGGTAACGGGTTCCATAAAGTCAGTTCTTTGGGGTCCGGATAGGCCAAATGAGCCAGTCTTGCATTCCCCTTGTCGCCAGGCGGAAGCGGCTGCGTCTCGACGTAATACTTCCAGGAGACGCCCGTGCCCCGGAACCGGCGGACAATGGAAGCAAAATTGAAACCGTCGTCATCGTCCAGTTGATTTTCAACTTGTTTGAGGGAGCCGATGTTGTTGATCTCTCCCGACTGGGCGGCCACCGTGAAAACGTGATTGGGAGAACTGCCCGTCATCTCAGAGGAGAAAAACCGGTCGCAGAGCGTATAGTTGCGCGCATACTTCCAATAGTTAGGAATGTCCCGCTCATCGTAATAGCCCATCGTATAGGGCGAACCTTCCGCCCAGACAAAGCCGTTCATGGTGCCGAGATTGTACGAGGCATGAGCAGTTTCCCAGCTATGTTCGAGATCGAGCAGCGGCTGCCCCGCAGGCATATGAAAAGGTCTCACGCAGTCCTGATCGCCCGGCATTTTAGGAAGACACGTCGAGGGAGGGATGCCATCGGCGCCGGGAAAGGTGCCAAAATAATTGTCGAAAGAATGGTTCTCTTGAATGATCCAAACGACATGTTCTATTTTCTCGCTGCCGGGAATGGCAGAAGAAGTACGGCTCTCCGGCTTAGCCGCGCTTTGAGAAAATAGTGCGACCGGAGCAATCAGGGCCAGCATAATCATCAAGCACAGAAGAATGACGAAGCCGGAAAAGGGCCGCAACCCAGCTTTGTTGCTATCGAAATCCGATCCAATCGACACTGGATTCTTCTCCTTGTGTTGCGGCGCTCGACGGCGGCGCAAATCTACCGGTTCCTGGACTTCCGCATTCCCCGGAATGGCGCAGGACTCCATGAACAGCAAGATACATGAAGGTTGCAGCTAAGTGAATTCGGCGAGAGAGCCGTAACGTTGCGGACTGTGGCGTGTCAATACAGACTAAGGACCCGACGGATTGGAAGATCACGAGCGCAAAATGGAGGCCCAGTATCTTCGCGCGCAAGAGGCGGAGCCGCGCTATGAGATGAGCTACTTCGATGTGGGCAATGTGCAGGTGGCGCATGGCCGCGCGCCGGCCACAGCATCTGCGATCAAGCGATCGTGTCCGGGTCGAATGGTAATTTCCTATCAAGGAGACGGCGACCTGGCGGCCATCGGCACTGCGGAAATGGTGCACGCCGCGAATCGCGGGGAAAAAATCACCGTCTTTTTTGTGAACAACGGAATCTATGGCATGACCGGCGGGCAGATGGCGCCAACCACCCTGATCGGAGAAAAGAGCACGACCTCTCCGTGGGGACGTCGGCCGTCCAATGAAGGCTACCCGCTGCACATGGCGGAACTGCTGGCCGCGCTGGAAGCGCCGATCTACATCGAGCGGGTGGCGCTTTCCGATGGCAAAAACATTATGAAAGCGCGGTGGGCGATTCGCAAGGCGCTTGAAGTCCAGCGAGATGGGGCGGGATTCCAGCTTCGGAGATCGCGGATAAACTCGGCTCGACCAAGGTGGCCAACATTGTGATGATGGGCGCGTTGCTGGGGGAGACCGAGTGTCTGGCCCCGGGCACCGCATGGAGCGTGCTGCAGGACAAGGTAAAGAAACTCGACCTGCTGGAACTTGACCGCAAAGCACTGAACGCAGGCCGTCTCTTTATCGACGAGCATGCGCATATCGGCGCGCTCAACCAGCCGAACGGCTTCGCTTAGCGCGAGCGGTGTAACATTTTCGCGCGTCACTTCGCGGCGGCAGAGAGCTGGGCATCCCTGGACTGCAGCCGGAACTGGGCGAAGTCGCCGGTTTCATCGAAGGACCCCAGACCTATCTGGCCGCAGGTGAAGGTACGGTCGATGACAAAAAATTTTGGTTGAGGTTGCTTGTCCAGAAAGACCTGGATGGAGCCTGTGCGTGCATTGCGCACAATGCGAACATTGTGCCAGGAACGATCCGGCAGCGCAGGAGTTGCCTCCAAACCGGCGATCCGATATCGAGGCCCGCCGTTCACAATAAAGATGCCGTTATGGACGGAAATCTGGGTGCCGGGATTTTCGGACAGATGAACATAATAGAAGTGAAGCGTGTCGACATAGTTGAACACGACGATCATGGAGCCGCCGGCGCGGCGCACGTTGACGTCGAGAGTAAAACTGCCGACCTCGATGCCTTTGAGCCGCACAAATTGCATGGGGCGGCGAGGCACCAGGGGTTCACGATTGCGCTTCATGTGCAGGTAGTGGAGACCTCCCTGCTGAAGAATCTCCCAATCTTCAGGGAACGGCATGTCCCATGCCTTCAGGCTGCCGGCGGCAAAGTTATGTTGAATGGAAATGGTCGCTGGATGCGGGCCGCCGCACTGCGATTCCGCCGATTCGCCGGCAGCGCAAAAAACAACTAGACAGACTGCGGCAAAAAACAAAATCGGGATACGCGCGCCTCTTGATTTGCACATTCGATTGCCTCGCTTCATAAACTCCCCGTCAAGCTCCACGCGTACATGACACCATCAACTCCCGTGACAACGTATTGAGTTCCGTCGAGCTGATACGTCATCGGAGCGGCGTCGTCCACATCGCCTCCGGGCCGAGTATGCCACAGGACGCGGCCGCCCAACGGATCGAGCGCCAGCACATTGCCGGAGGCGTCCGCGGTGAACAAGACGTGTCCCGCTGTCGTCAAAATGCCCGCGTTCAGTGGCCCATTGCCGCTCGGCCGGCGCCAGCGAATTTTCCCGGTTTTGTAATCCACCGCCAGCAGGGCAGATTTGAGGGTCAATTGAAGGTAACCGCCGCCCTGGTGGTCCTTGGGCTGACCATGCTTGTTCAGTGCGAGGTACCAGCAGGTATAGCCTTCCATGGCATTGATGTAGAACAGTCCTGTTTCAGGATCGAAGCTGGGCGACATCCAGACGGTCGCGCCATCCGCTCCCATTTTCACAAGCCCGCCGGCAGGTTGCGGTTCCTTGGCCGGATTGGGAATGGGGCTGCCATTTGCGTCGATGCCTTCGGCCCAGTTGGTGGGAACGTATGGGACCGTGAGCAGGTTTTTCCCGGTCTTTCGATCCAGCACAAAAAAGTAGCCGTTGCGGCTTGCTTGGGCGAGCAATTCTCGGGGCTGGCCCTTGAATTTCGCATTGAACAGCACCGGCGTCTGGACCGCGTCCCAATCGTGCGTGTCATGCGGAGATGCCTGGAAGTACCAGACGATGGCTCCAGTATCTGCATTGAGGGCAAGGATGGAGCATGTATATAAGTTGGCGCCCGCTCTACCCAGGCCGTCGTCTACCGGGTGCGGATTGCCGGTGCCCCAATAAATCAAATTGAGGTCCGGATCGTAGGTACCTGTCATCCAGGCTGCGCCTCCTCCGTTGCGCATGGCCTGATCATTCGGCCATGTGCGGGCGGCAGGCGTGCCCGGTTTCGGCAGGACGGAAGTCTTCCAGACCGCCTTTCCTGTTTTCCAATCGAGAGCTTCGATGTAGTGAGGCACATTCGACGAATCGCCTGAAGCGCCGAGGACAACCAGCCCTTTGACGATGAGCGGGGCGACACTGATGTAGTAGCCGAATGCGACGTCGGCGACGGTGACGTCCCAGATTTTCTTTCCATTCCGCGCATCCAGGCAGAACAGATGCGCGTCCGGCGTTCCAAAATAGATACGGCCGTTGTAGAAAGCCACTCCTCGTTGACCGAGATGGTCGCCCTGAGAGTCGCGCCGAAATTCCCAGATTTTTTCTCCTGTTTTGGCGTCGATCGCCCACAAGTGGTCGGGCACGGTGAAGTACAAAACTCCTCCGATTTCCAGCGGCGTCGATTTCAGCGTCGCGGCGTGGGTCTGGAATGCCCATGCCAGCTTCAAGGAATGCACGTTTGCCTTGTCGATCTGCGATAAAGAGCTATACCGTCTGCCCGAAGTATCTCCGTTGAAGGTGGGCCAGGACGCACCCACGTACGAAATGGATTTCTTCGCCGTGGAATTTTGCGCAAACAGATAGCCTGGACTCGCCAACAGCAGAAATCCTACGGTCGCGGCGCTACTTGAGCGTTTCAAGGTACGAAAAAACATTATGAATGTCCTTGTCGGTATACGTTTGCAGCAATTCCCGATGCGCAGCGAGTGGGTCCGTCACCTGGACGTTCACCTGCTGCAAGGGCCAGGATTGATAGTCTCCTTCTTCATTTCGAAGCGCGACGTAAAAGCCATCCAGATGAAGCAATTTGCCTTTGACCTTTTGACCGGAGGGCAAGGATACGGTGGCTGTGACGTTGTCGGTTGGCGGATCGAGAAACCGCGACTCCAGGTCTGCAGGGGAATATTTCTTCGCGATTCCGGCGAGATCCCCCGTAGGAGAGTGGCAGGTTGAACACTTGCCGGCTCCATAGAAATATTGCTTGCCGGCCTCCGCGTTTCCGATGAGAAGGTCTTTCAGCGAATAGCCGCCGACAGGCCCCTCCGACTCCACGCTGCTGGTCACTTCGATGCGAGCATGAAGATACGCGGCAATGTCGGAGATATCGGTTTGGCTCATCATGGGAAATGCCGGCATTCCTTTGTCGACACGTCCCTCCTGGATGACGTTGCCGATCAGATCGCCATTCTTGTCGTGGCGCACGAGAGAGGATTCCAGCAAATCCGGCCCCATGCCTCCTGTCGCCCTTGTACCATGACAGACCGCGCACGACTGCTGAAATTGGGTCATTCCACGCTGCACGTTTTGCGCTGTCGTGGTATTTTGCTGCGCGCTGGCGACGACCGGCAGGGCGAGAAAAAAGCCGAGACAAACGTAAGCCATTGATATGGACGAGTTGCGGATTTGTTTCTGCTGCGAAAGACGCACGGGCGCTCCAGACACTTCAATCCTAGTATCATTCTGTGCAATGCGCTGTCTAAGTGCCATAGAAGTTTTGCTCCTGGTTGCAAACAGGCCAAAAACTGCAGCGAAGTCAGGCGCGGTTCTTTTAGCTGGTATCTTGAATTATCGAAATGCGGTCTGCGGAGGTCAGAGGAGTGAGCGATTCAAGTCATGCGGTGCAACCGTTACCGCAACGCAACGTTGCGGTGGACGCCTATCGCGGGCTGGTCATGTTGCTGATGATGGCCGAAGTTCTCCGCTTTGCAAAGGTGGCGCAATCCTTCCCGCAAAGCCTTTTCTGGCACATCCTGGCGTTCAACCAGACGCACGTCGAGTGGGTCGGGATGAGTCTCCACGACACGATCCAGCCGTCTTTTACGTTCCTGGTTGGCGTTGCGCTGCCGTATTCATTGCGCAGCCGCCGTCGCAAGGGCGAGAGCTTCCAGCACATGCTGGCGCACACCGTTTGGCGCAGCTTTCTTCTGGTTGCCCTCGGAATTTTCCTGCGATCGGTTGACAGCACCTCCACCTACTTTACGTTCGAGGACACGTTGACCCAGATCGGGCTGGGATATACGTTCGCGTTTCTGCTGACGTTTGTCCGCCCGCGCTGGCAATGGACTGCGCTGGGGGTCATTCTCTTCGGCTATTGGTTGGCGTGGGCCCTCTATCCCGCTCCGGGCCCGAATTTTCCGTATGCGTCCGTGGGTGTTCCCGCCGACTGGTATCCGCACCTGCTGCATGGCTTCGCGGCGCACTGGAACAAGAACAGCAATCTTGGCCAGGCCTTCGACGTATGGTTCCTCAACCTGTTTCCTCGCACCAGCCCCTTTGTCTTTAATGACGGCGGATACCTGACGCTGAGTTTTATTCCTACCCTGGGCACGATGCTGCTGGGACTGGCCGCCGGCCGCTGGTTGATTGCAAGCGCTCCAGAGATTCCCTTTCGCAAATTTCTCATCGCCGCTGCGGCATTGATCGGTGGCGGGCTGTTGCTGCACTACACAGGGATCTGCCCGATTGTGAAGCGGGTATGGACACCGGCGTGGACCCTGTTCAGCGGCGGCGTGTGTTTTCTGTTCCTGGCCGCCTTCTCCTGGGTTGTCGACGCAAAAAAGCAGACGCGCCTGGCGTTTCCTTTGGCGGTCATTGGCATGAATTCCATCACGGCCTATGTCATTGCGGAACTCTCTCGAAACTTTGTGGAGAGCAGCCTCCGCATCCACCTGGGAGTACGCGTGCTGAACATCTTTGGGAGCGCTCTTGAGCCGATTGTGCTTGGGTCGCTGACGCTGGGAGTTTACTGGCTGGTCCTCTATTGGATGTACAAGAACAAAATCTTCGTTCGCATCTAGCCATACGCTGCGACGGCCAACCGCAAACCAAAACAGCGCCGGAACGATCGACGATCGGGAATCGAATCGATTCATTGACGAGCGTATTGGGCGCACGCTAGTCTAAGTGCGATGCGCAGACGAGATTTTGTCAAAGCAATTGTGGCTGTTCCGGTCACGGCGATGCCGATGTTCGGGCAGAACGCAACTCCGGCCACCGCAGAGAAAACTTCCGCCCCGCAATCCGCTGCCGCAACAGCCGGCTCACCCATGGCGGAAACTTCGCCCCAGACGATTGGACAACGGCGAGGTTTTGGCTTTCAGGGTCCGGCGATTCCGGCCACCGTGCCCGATGCAGTGGCATTGACGGAGCAGCATTATTTTCGCGCCGAGCACATGGCGACGCTGCGGAAGCTCGGCGACATTCTGTTGCCTCCGATGAATGGATATCCTGGATCGACGCAGGCGTGCGCTCCTGAGTTCATTGACTTTCTGATCAGCGTCTCGCCAGCCGAGCGGCAGCACATGTACAGGTCCGGTCTCGACCGGCTAAACGCCGATGCGCAGAAGCAATTCGGCGTCCCTTTTGCGAGAGTGAACGCGG
Organism: Acidobacteriota bacterium; assembly: GCA_021791935.1. Taxonomy (GTDB): domain Bacteria; phylum Acidobacteriota; class Terriglobia; order Terriglobales; family Acidobacteriaceae; genus JAKAAZ01. The sequence continues at coordinate 8,753 of JAJYVR010000002.1, read as the reverse complement.
AACAGGCGGACACGCTGCTGCGGCCGTGGCTCAGGGTCTGGATGAGGGACCATCCGCCGACGGAACCGTTTGCGCATTTCATCAACGTGGCGCATGAAGATATTCGAACTGCGACGATGAACTCCCAGGCGTGGAGCATCGCCGCAACATCGGCCGGAGAGCGGGCGCCCGGGATTGGCTTGTACTGGTCGCCGATCGATCCCGACATCCAAATGTACGTATAAAAAATAGGAGCTGGGGTCGTCATGCCGGAGGAAAACGCGGATGTATTGATCGTTGGTTCCGGTCACTCCGGAGGAATGGTCGCCAAAGTTCTCACGGAAAAAGGCATATCCTGCGTGATGCTGAACGCTGGACCGATCGTCAATTTCCAGAAGGACCGTGAACTGAAGCCGGCGTACGAACTGCCGTATCGCGGCTTCAACATGCCGGGACGGCTGCCACACGTCTTTCAGGCAAACGAGTTCAACGCCAATACCTGGGTGGATGAAAAAGAAGTTCCTTACACCTTCAATCGAAACGAGCCATACAACTGGGTGCGGGTGCGGCTGTTCGGCGGGCGATCGCTTTTCTGGTCGCGACAATCCTTTCGTCTCAGCGATTACGAATTCAAGGCGAAGGACCACGACGGCTTCGGCGACAACTGGCCGATCGGCCTGGCCGATCTGGCTCCGTACTACTCTCGCGTGGAAGAAATCTTCAGGGTCAGCGGACACCCGGATGGGCTGCCGCAATATCCCGATGGAAATTTTGTCGTCGACGACTCTCCGTGGTCGGGGTCGATGCAGCGCTTTATTGCTGCCGGCAAGAAGCTGAATGTTCCGGTCTGCAAAGCGCGCAGCGCGATGGGTCGCGGCGGGTTGGCAAGTTCCATCAACCTGCTGTTGCCGGATGCGTTCGCCACCGGCAAGCTGACCGCCGTGCCAAATGTGGTGGTGCGCGAAATCACCGTCGATAAAAATACGGGGCTGGTCAACGGCGCCAACTTCGTCGATCGCCACTCGCGACGCGAGATGTCAGTGAAGGCCAGTGTTGTAGTTTTGGCTGCCGGATGCCTGGAGAGTACGCGCCTGCTGCTGAATTCGAAGCTGGCAAACTCCAGCGGGGTCCTTGGACATTACCTGATCGACAATATCTATGGACCCGGGTTGGTCTGCTCGGTGCCGGAGGCTCGTGACGGCAAGGCAACGCCGGAATTGATGGGGGGCGACGCGCTGATTCCGCGCTTCCGCAACATCGACAGCAGAGCGAAAAACTTTCTTGGAGGTTACGCGTTGAATGTATGGAGCAGCGACCGCGCCATGGACGCGCGAAACTTTGCAGCCTATGGCGCGGAACTGCAAAAGAAACTGGACAGCTACTATGGCAGCGGCTTTTACATAAGCATGATGGGCCAGGTCCTCTCCCATTATGAGCACCAGGTCAGCATCGACAAGAACGTGGTGGACGCATGGGACATTCCCGTGCTGCACGTCGATACAAAGTACACCGACAATGAGTTCAACATGTCGCGCGATGCCGTGGATACGGGCATCGCGATGGCGGAGGCCGCGGGCTTCGAGGTGCTTGCAAAGAATTACGATCCCAACCCTCCGGGCTACAGCATTCACGAACTGGGCACGTGCCGGATGGGCGACAACCCGAAGACCAGCGTGCTGAACAAGTGGAACCGGAGCCACGACATCAAGAACCTGTTCGTGGTGGATGGCAGCAGCTTCGTCGGCAGCGGATGGCAAAACCCGACAATGACAATCCTGGCGCTTTCCATGCGAGCAGCCGAGCACATGGCAGAGCAAATGCGACAAAGGAACATGGGATGATGCAACGGTGGCGGCTAGTTTTGTTGCTTGCGTTACTCGCCTTTTGGATTCCGCCACCCGGCAGCACGCCCGCTGTGGCGGCGGCCTTCGCGCAAAATTCCGCAGGGACGACGACAAATTCGCCGGCGCAAAACAATGCCGCCAGGTCCAGCAGCTCAACGGCGCAGGAGAACGCATCGCCATTGCAGACCGAACTCTTGCGCGGCCCGGAGCAGCCAGTTCCCTTCAGTCATAAACAGCACGCGGGAACGCTGAAAATGCCGTGCGAATACTGCCATGCGCCTTCGCGTTCCGGCGCAACCTTGACGATTCCGCGGGCCTCATTCTGCATGCAATGTCATCAGACCATTGCCACCGACAATCCTGGCGTGCAGAAACTGACGGAGTATGCCAAAACGGACCGCACCATTCCGTGGGTGCGGGTCTACGAATTGCCTTCGTTTGTGAGCTTCAGTCATAAGGTCCATTTGCAGCATGGCGCGACCTGCGAGCAGTGCCACGGTGCGGTTGCGGAGCGAGTCCGGCTTTACAAAGAGTCCGACATTTCGATGGCAACCTGCGTCAACTGCCATCGCGCCAAGCGGGCGAGCGTCGATTGCAGCACTTGTCATATGCTGGAGCAGTGATCCATGCGAGAAGGATCCTGGAATGAATGCCGGACGCGCAACAATTTTGAACTCAACCGATAAGGAGATGCTATGAGGTCCATGATTCAATTGCTATCGGCGGCGGCGATTGCTTGCCTGTTGCCTGCCGCAGCCCATGCGCAAAACCAAGGCGCGAAATTGTTCCAGTCCAACTGCCAGATGTGTCATGGCGCCGACGGTAAAGGCTCCACCCCGGCGGGCCAAGCACTGAAGGTCGTGAATCTTCACGATCCAGCCGTTGTGAAGATGACGGACAGAGAGCTGGCCAACGTGATCGGCAAAGGGAAACGGAACATGCCTGCCTTCGGTACCCGGCTGACTCCGCCCCAGATTGAGGACCTGGTTTCTTATATTCGTACGCTGCAAAAACAATAGCGATGTGCGGAATTGGTCCGCGATTTCACCTACAGAAAAGAGAAGGCGGATGACCATGAAATCAAGACGAGACTTTTTGAAAACCGGCAGTGCCGCGCTGCTGTACGGTTCAACCCTGCTGCGCAACTCCGCATTGAATGCGGAGGACAAGACGAAGTACCTGGACCTTCCGCTGGGCATTCAACTGTACTCCGTTCGAAGGCAGCTACCTACCGACTACGAAGGCACGCTGAAGCAGATTGCGGCGCTTGGCTACCGCGAAGTGGAAGCGGCCGGGTTCTACAATCGCAGCGCAAGCGATGTGAAACAGGCCATGCAGCAAGCGGGCCTTCACTGCGTCAGCGCGCATTATTCTTACGACGCGCTGAACGGCCACGTCGATGAGATCGTTGCATTCATGAAAGCGATCGGTAGCCGATACATTATTTGTTCCTATCCCGGCCATCACGGCGGGCAGGGCCCCACCTTCACGCTGGATGAGTGGCGTTGGAATGCAGGCGAGTTCAACAGGTTCGGCAAACAGATAAGCGCTGCGGGATTGAAATTCGGGTATCACAACCACACCATGGAATTTCACAAAGAGGACGGCGTGGTGCCGTACGACGAACTGATGCGGCTGACAGATCCAGAATACGTAACCATGGAGATGGACCTTGGATGGGTCACGGTGGGCGGCGGCAATCCCATCGAGTTATTGCATCGTTATGGAAACCGCATTTCCATGCTGCACGTCAAGGACTTCAAGCCCTTTACGGCGCCGGCAACCATCCAAAATCCTCCGACCGCAACCGCCCTGGGCCAGGGGTCGATCGACTATCGCCCGATCTTCGCAGCCGCCGCGCAAACGGGACACATTAAACACTGCTTTGTCGAGCAGGAGGAATACAACATGCCCGTCATGCAGGAACTGAAAATTGACGCGGAGTACATGCGCAAGTTGCATGCTTGAAGCAGTCGTTGAATTTCCCGTTGAACCCCAGGTCTCAGAATCGAGACCTGGGGCACCCCTGCAGATGCACCGTCAGGCGCTCGGAGACGCTAGATGTGTGGCGCCCAGCCCTTCTCGTACTCTCTTCCCCACATCTTCATGGCATCGGGATCGTTCAGGATTTTTCCATCCGTCGTGTCGAGATTCAGTTCCCGTTGCACTTCCCACGCGATGTTGGAAAGTTGCAGCATGGTAACGGCAACATTGCCGACGGAGACCGGCGCATTGAGCTTCGCTCCGGTACGAATTCCAGCGATGAAGTTGGCAAAGTGCGCGTCCGTCATGGAATCGCGGCCGACCAAATCTGAGGATGAAGCCGCCTTGCCTACCTTGTATTCGCTGGTTTTCTTTCCACCAAGGTCGTATATCTCGTAGCCGCCGCGATCGATCAAGACCGTTCCTGTTGTGCCCATAATGGCGGAGCCGCGGTCGCGATGATAGAACTTCATCCCCTGGCAGCTCTTCCCTTCCCAATCAATCATCTTGTCGGGATATTCGAAGCTGGTGACCAAGGTGTCATAAAATTGCCAGTCATCTTTGAACTGATATCTGCCGCCGGAGGAGGTGACGCGCTGCGGATAATCGACACCCAGCGCCCAGCGGCAGACGTCCACTTCATGCGTTCCGTTGTTGAGCGCCTCACCGGTGCCATAAATTTTAAACCAGTGCCAGTTATACGGCTGAACATTGTCTTTGTACGGCCTGCGCGGCGCCGGACCCTGCCACAGGTCCCAGTCCAGTTGCGGAGGCACGGGCACTACCTTCCCGATGCCAATGGATTTTCTGGTATTGCTGTACCACGCTTTGCCATAGTAAGTCCGGCCGATCAAGCCGTTGTGAATCTTGTCGACAATTTCAATGGTGTAATCCGAGGACCGCTGCTGCGTGCCCATCTGCACCAGCTTGCCGTACTTGCGCTGGGCCTCCACCAGCAGCGCGCCTTCAGCAGGATTGTGGCTGCACGGCTTCTCTACGTAAACATTCTTGCCTGCCTGCAAACCCGCGATGGCCATGGGTGTATGCCAATGGTCGGGCGTGGCAATGGTAATGGCGTCCACGTCTTTCTGTGCGAGAATTTCGCGGAAGTCCTTGTCGGTCGCGGCGGCATAGCCCATCTCTTGCTGCACGCTGTCGGCGAATTTTTTCAGTGTTTTGCTGTCCACGTCGCAGACGTGCGCGATGCGGGCTGCATTGCTGTTGGCCTTGAGCGCCGAAAGGTGGGCGTAGGCGCGGCTATGCAGACCGATCACGGCAAAGTTCAGGCGATCGTTGGCGCCCAGGATCTGCGCATAGCTTTTTGCAGTGGATCCAACCGCGAGGCCAGCCGCACCTACCGCAACTGTATCGAGAAATTCCCGTCGAGTGACCATTCGTCTCCTTCAGGCGTATCTTGTGAGTTTCTCCAGCGTGGGCAAAAGAAGCGAACCGCAGAAGTCCGCCGGATTCGACAGAGCTTGCCTAGCAATTGACGCTGCGGAGAAGAAATGAGTTTCATCCATTCGAGTATTTCCGGCAGAGATTTCGTATTTGCGCCACCAACTTCGGCACGCCCGTTTCTGAGTCTGGCCCCTCATACTCGGCGGACATGTAACCCTTGAAGCCGACCTGCGCAAAGAGCCGCCAGACACGATCCAAATCGACCGGGCTCTGGTCGTATTCGAACCGATCGCGAATGTGCGTGTTGGTCGCATACGGGATGCAGGCCGCAATTTGCGCGTAGACATCCTGCGTGGGCGTGGGAATGAAGTTGGTGACGTCGAGATTGATGCCGGCATACGGAGAATTCACGCGGTGCATAATCTCAAGGCAAACGTCGGCGCGCTGCGTCACGCCGTTGTGGTCCTCCAGACCCAGCATGATGCCTTTTTTTCCAGAGTAGTCCGCAGCCGCTTTTAAGGTTTCTACGGTCCAGTCAATGCCCTGTTGCAGCGTGGCACCGGGCGGCAACTCGCCGGCAAAAACGCGAAGATGAGAGGCCCCAAGCCTGTCGGTCGCGTCCACCCATTTCTTGATTTCATTCAGACTCCCGGCGCGCTTGACAGCGGTAGCCTGGACCATGCTGACTCCGCACGCAGCGCCTGAAAGAGGCATGGCATTCTTGTATGCCAAATGGCGAAGGCCATCCAGATATTCCGGGTCCGTGGATTTGAGGTAATACGCAGTCATATCGACTCCATCGACGCGCAGCTCCACCGCTTTGCGGATAAAGTCCTCCAGCGTTATCGTTCCTTTTCTCAATGCCCGGTTATAGGAATAGGCGCAGCAGCCGGAAAGCAGCCGCGGCATGTTTGAACTGTCGGCGCCGTCGGCGGCAGACGCTTCCCCGGCAGCGGTCGATCCAAGCAACTGCGCGCCCGCACCTGCCAACGCGCCTAATCCCACAGTCTTCAAGAATTTTCGGCGCGGTATTCTGGGATGCATTGTGCCTCCGATGACGACTTGCGGTTGAGCTTTTCTTTTCCGCTTCCGGCGGAATTGCCCGACAGAAATTTCGTTGCGGGCGACCGCTCTTGCGAAAGAAATTATAATCCGGAGCTAAGTAGCCTGGGCAAGTATGGTGGACAAATACGCAACAAAGGAGAAATATCCAAGTGGAAAATGAGGGAAAGAAAGTCGATCGTCGAGAATTTATTGGGCAGGCCGGCCTGGGAGTTGCCGCCCTGGGGACTTTTTCCGGCAACGGATTGTTCGCCTTGAATAGAGTCATTGGCGCGAACGACCGGATTCGCATCGGCATCATCGGCGCGGGAGATCGCGGACAAGAAGATTTGAAGAGCGCGCTGAGACAGCCGAACGTGGAGTGCGTCGCGGTTGCAGATGTCTATTCTCGCCGACGCGATCAAGTGAAGAGCTTCGTGCCGAATGTCGCTACCTATGACGACCCGATGCGCTTGCTGGACCGAAACGACATTGACGCGGTGATTCAAGCCACGCCCCAGCACCTGCACGCAAAGTATTTTCTGGCGACGCTGGCCTCGGGAAAGGACCTGTATTCCGAGAAGACGATGGCGTGGGACATTCCCGAAGCGAAGGCTTGTCGTGCCGCCGCCCAATCTTCCAAGCAGATTGTGCAGATTGGGATGCAGGACGAGAGCTCGGGCGAACTGGCGGATGGGAAGAAGTGGATTCAAGACGGGTTGACGGGAAAGATCACCATGGTCGAATCCTGGATGAGCCGTAACACGCGGCAGGGGCATGGACAGTGGGTCCGCCCGGTGCCGAGCGACTGCAATCCCGCGCATGTCAACTGGGACCTGTTCCTCTCCGGACGGCCGAAGGTCCCGTTCGACGGCTACAAATTCATCAACTGGCGACTCTTCTGGGAATTTTCCGGCGGCAACATTACGGAGAACATGGTCCACCAGATCGGGTGGATCATCACCGCCATGAATCTGGAATTGCCGAAAGCGGCGACCATGATGGGCGGCGTGTATTCCGAGAAGGACGGACGGCAGGTGCCGGATACGATCAGCGTCAGCTTCGAGTATCCGAACGATTTGCTGGTGGCGTGGCAATCCACCTTCAGCAATGAACGTTACGGGCTGGGAGAGCGCTTTCTAGGAAGCAAAGGCACGATCGCACATGTAAGCGGCTCCAACACCATGGAAACGGGCGATTTCAAAACCGGCAATCCGAATTGGGACGAAGAAAATGCTCCTGGGCCGATCAACTATTTCCCCGAAAAAATCAACAATCCAGGCGGCGTGCCGCTGCAGGGGAAAAATCCTGGTGTGAATCACATGGCGAATTGGATGGCCTGTATCCGCGATCGCAAACAGCCGAACGGGATCGTGGAAATTGGCTACTTGTCGGCGGTGGCATGCCACATGGCGAACCTGGCGTATAAGCAGAAGCGCAGGATTACGTTGGAAGAAGCGATGGCGGCAAAGCCCGATGCCTGGATGTAAAGAGGATGGCGATTGGGCAGGAGACAAATTCGATCCATCCCTCTGCTGAACTCCGGCCCGGCGGCGGCGAGGGAGCGCGCTGGATCGCAGGGGTAGCGCGGAGAGGCCGAGCGCCATGCCTGTGAAGCAACGCTGCGGTCGAAAACCGGTAAGGTGAGCGTCGGAACCAGACCGCGCCCATATCCAGGCCACGAAGGACGCCAAGAGAAGCGCGGACCTCATTCAATGCGTCGCCGGCGTTGTCTGCGGAGAATCGGACTTCAGATATTGATCGAAAAATTTTGCGCCGGCTTCGTAAGCCGCAACCCAACTGCGATGCAGAAGGAAGTCATGCACCTCATCCGGAAAGATCAGTTCTTGAACCGTGACCTGCTGCTGACGCAGCGCTGCCGCCAACTGGACCGTTTGAAGAAACGGCACTTCAGGGTCGTCGTCGCCCTGGATGAGAAGGACGGGCGAACGCCACGTTTTGATCGACGACAGTGGCGACGACTCCCAGGCGAGACGCCACCTGGCGTTGGGGTCGGAGGCAGTGTCTGAAATAAAAAAGTTCTCTGGGTGGTCGATATTCCAGTCATGCACCCCGGACATATCGACGCCGGCGGCAAACAGGTCGGAGGCACGAGCCAGGGCGAGCGCCGTCAAAAAGCCGCCCCAGCTTCCACCCCAAATGCCGATGTGCGCGGGTTCGACATCGCACCGGCTGCGCAGGTAGATCGCAGCCCCTTTGACATCGCGAAACTCGCTGGCCCCGGTGGGGCCGTAGTCCACCGCCTCTCGGAAGTCAAGGCCGTAGCCGATGCCGCTGCGGTAATTGATCGAAAGAACAACGTATCCCCGGCTCGCGAGGTATTGGTTCATGGCATACGCGTTGGAATAGTAGCCCATATCATGCCAGCCCAGCAGCATCTGGCGTTGGGAGCCACCATGGACAAAGACCACCGCGGGATGACGGACACAATTGGCGACGCCTGCGGGAAGAAACAACTGGCCATGAATTCGCATTCCGTCTGTC
>JAJYVR010000144.1 GCA_021791935.1 Acidobacteriota bacterium | reverse complement strand
GGGAACGCCCCAAGGCGCCATTGGCCATGCGTACCTGGACGACTATCTGAACGAGTTCACCTTCCGCTTCAACCGCCGCACATCGGCTTCACGCGGCAAGCTGTTCTATCGATTGGCACAACAAGCCGTCCAGATGGGGCCAATTCCGTTTGCAAAACTTGTCGAGCCACAACCGGTTGCGGCCGGTGGCGTCAAATAGATAGCGAGATTCGAGAATAGGGGACCAAAATCTTCGATCAGGTGTTCCCGACCTTGGAGAACGCAGTCGTCGATTGCAACGAGTGCCAAGACGACATTCTGAAACTCCATAGGGAATGGTCTATCGCCAATGAGGGAGGTATGATGCCTTGTGGAAACCGTCGTTGCCACCGCGGTGGTTACGAACTCGATAGCCTGGTCGGCAACATGGTTCGCGATGGAGTTTCCGAAGAGCCATTTGAACTCGAATGTGAAGGCGATGAAGGCTCGGCAAACTCTCCAGACCGCCTCCGACCCTGCATGTTTTCGATCAAAGGCACGATCGGATTGCAGTACAAAACAGGAACTCATTGATCGCGATCGTATCCTGAGCTTCGTCGAAGCGTAGTGGAGGGATCCGCAGCCATTATAGCGTTTTGATAGGATGGCTCCCATGAACCGCAAAGGCACACCCCGACTCGGAATCGCCTATTATTGTGCTCCTGTTGCTGCTCACCGTCCGCCTGGCCAGTGCGCACAAAGTTCCTGAAGCAGCGTGGCACAGGGGAACACTGGCGAGCGTTGAAACTGGAACTCACACTGCCACCAGAGGAATCTATCAAGGGGGGCACGCCTCGGAATTATGCAAACCCGTCATGGGGATCGTATCCTGCCACAGGCGTTATCGGCTCTCATCTTGTCACAACCATGCAATGCACAATCGATACGGGAAACTGCTTGTATACAGGAACAGTACGCGTTCATCGTTCCCGTGCTCCAGACGTCACAGTGCATGGCCCTATTGAATTCGCTCATGATGGTAAGGATTATTATCTGAAGGACGATCAGGCCAAGCTCTATAAATTTCTGCTTCTCACGAAAACTCTGGCACAGGGCGCTGAAGGACCATGCAGGCTGCCGTGACTTTTGGACGATAAGAGAGAACGCGATGCCGGGCCACACTCTTGCGTAGCCAGAGTGCGACGGTCATCTCAACCTCCCCACAATGCTTAAATAGAAAGATGAGCGATGCTGCGGAGAATGCTGTTGATGTACTGGTGATTGGGGCGGGGCCGACGGGGCTGGCGTGCGCCATCGATGCGCAGAACGCGGGCTTCCGCACGCTGCTGGTGGACAAGGGCTGCCTGTGCAACTCGCTGTTTCATTACCCATCCGGCATGACGTTTTTCACCACGCCGGAATTGCTGGAGATTGGCAACATCCCGTTCAGCAGCCCGAACCAGAAGCCGAACCGGCAGGAAGCGCTGGAATATTACCGCAAGGTGGCGCAGCATTTTCGGCTGAACCTTCGTCAGTACCAGCAGGTGGATCGGGTGGAGGGAACGGCCGGCGACTTCACGCTCCATTGCACCGATGCCGCAGGACGCGCGCACACGTATCGGACGCGCGCGCTGATCGTCGCTACGGGATATTACGACCGCGCCAACTATCTTGGCATTCCCGGCGAGGATCTGCCCAAGGTCTTCCACTATTACCAGGACCCGCATCCCTACTTCGACCAGGATGTGCTGGTGATCGGCGGGAAAAATTCCGCTGCCATTGCGGCGCTGGATTTATGGCGGCACGGAGCGCGGGTCACGCTGGCGCATCGCGGACCGGCCATGCACAAGCATGTGAAGTACTGGATCCTGCCGGACATCGAAAACCGCATCGCGCACGATGAGATCCATGGCCACTTCAACACCACGGTCGAGGAAATCTCGCTGGATTCCGTGCGCCTTCACACTCCTGAGGGGCCGGTCACGCTGAAGAACGATTTTGTGTTCGCCATGACGGGCTATCATCCGGACTTTACGTTTCTGGAAGCGCTGGGCATTCGGCTGAACGGCGCCGACCGCACCCCAGCCTTCGACCCGAAGACATTGGAAAGCAATGTTCCCGGAATATATCTGGCGGGGGTTGTGGTTGCGGGAAAACGCACCAACGAAATTTTCATTGAAAATGGACGCTTTCACGGCGCGCAGATCGCTGCGGGATTACGCCAGAAACTTCGGTCAATCCGTCCGGTTTAGGCATCGTGGAGTGGCCGCTCCAATGTGCTGGCCGCGTTAGGCCGTGATCCTGAAACGAATCGCAACGCAGAGCCACAAGCGGAGAGAGACCGGCCATAAATAAAAAGGCACGATTTTTGGGGTTGGATGTCCATGCCGAGACGATTGCCGTCGCGGTTGCCGAGTCGCAGGGCGAAGTGCGCAGCCTGGGGACCATCCCCAACCGCGCGGAGCCGATCCGCAAGACGATAAAGTAGCTGGGCGCGGTGGGGCAACTGCATGCCTGCTACAGGCCGGACCAACGGGGTACGTTCTCTACTGGCAACTGGCGGAGTTGGGAGTCAAGTGCGAAATGATCGCGCCGACGCTGGCACCGAGGAAGGCGGGCGACCGGGTGAAGACGGGCTGGTGGGAGGCTGGGAGGCTGCCGCGCGCCAACGCCTCCAGCGATGCGGGCCCAACGGCCCTACCTGCCGCCCTATTCGCCGGACTTGAATTCGATCGGGAAAGCCTGGGCAAGCTCAAGCTCCGGCTTCGTGCCGCCAAAGCCTCCACCGCCCCTGCCCTCGACCAAGCCATCGCCGATCTGCTGCCCCAGATCGCCGTCGGCAACGCCGGCGCATGGTTCAGACTCCGCCCCGGCCCTGTACAGAAATAGGAGAAATGCCCTAGGGAGCCTCCGATTAAGTCTGTTTTGTATCATGGTATGGCTTTAGCCTGGATATCTCACAGGCTAGCAGTGCCCGTACGGATCTGCGCTGGGGCGGGCCGCAAGGCTCGTCCCTACCGCGACCAAGCATATAGAACGATTGTTCAGGGATTCTACAGATCGCCGCCCAGAGCGCCCAACGGAAACGCCCGCAGAAAGGATGTGCCGCGCAATTACTTGCGCGCCGTGCCCAACGCCTTTTGCACCTTGCTGTGCTTCACGCTATAGGTGAAGTAAATCAGCAGTCCGACAAGCAGCCATGCGAGCACGACTTCTTTCGTCAATGCGGGAAGCGTCCACACTAGGTAGAGGGCGGCCAGGATGCCGCAAATCGGCACTAGCGGCACCCATGGTGTTTTGAAAGGCCGGGGCAGATCGGGCATGCGTCGCCGCAAAATCCATACCCCGGCGCAGACAATCGCGAAAGCCAGCAACGTGCCCATATTCACCAGCTCCGCCAGCTTGTCGATCGGCAGCAGGGCAGGCAGAAATGCGACGATCATGCCCACCACAATGTTGGACATATACGGGGTCCGAAATCGTGGATGAATCTTGCCGGCCCACTTCCATAAGAGTCCATCGCGCGACATGGAGAAGAAAATCCTGCTTTGCGCCAGCAGCATCACCAGCATCACCGTGGCCAGTCCGAACACCGCGCCCACCTTGACCAGGATGCTGCCCCAGGCAATGCCGGTTGCGTCGATGGCGACCGCCATCGGGTCGGCCACGTCGAGCGTTCTGTAGCTCACCATTCCCGTCATCACTGCGGAGACAACAATATAAAGGAGCGTGCAAATCACCAGCGTACCCAGAATTCCGATCGGCATATCGCGCTGCGGATTTTTCGCTTCCTGGGCTGCGGTCGAGACTGCATCGAAGCCGATATAGGCGAAGAAAATGGAGGCGGCGCCGGCGGTGATGCCTCCGATACCAAAGCGCCCCAGCCCCTCCGAGGGTGGAATATAGGGGTGCCAGTTGATCTTCGCCATGTGTGGATGATGCAGCAGGAAACCCGCGCCGATGACGAGGAATACGCCGACTGCACTCAATTTGATCAGCACCATGGCCGTGTTCAGATTCGCCGACTCTTCAATGCCCACCACCAGCACCAGAGTGACAACCAGAATGGCAAGGAATGCGACCAGATTGAAGACCCCCGTGACGTGGGGCATTCCCGCCGTGCTGGTGCCCATGGGCAAGGAACCCACCGGCAGCCAGTGGGACTGGTAAAAATACAGTAGATTGCCGCGGGTCGTGGTGAGTTGCGGCGGGACATAGATATGGAAGTCCTGCAGCAGGCTGACCAGATACCCGCTCCAGCCGGATGCGACGGTCGCCGCGCCAAAGGCGTATTCCAGCACCAGGTCCCAGCCGATCATCCACGCCACAAATTCACCCAGGGTGGCATAGCCGTAGGTGTAGGCGGAGCCGGCAATCGGAATCAACGCCGCGAATTCAGCGTAACAAAGACCGGCGAATGCGCAGGTAATGCCGGCCACGATAAAGCTGAGCGTGACCGCGGGGCCGGCGTGAATCGCGGCGGCCTGGCCTGTCAGCACAAAGATGCCCGCGCCAATGACAGCTCCAATGCCAAGCGTAATCAGATTCAAAGGGCCCAGCGCCCGCTTCAGCTCGTGTTCGCCCTCTTTATGCGCTTCTGAAAGAAGCGCGGACATAGGCTTGATCGCCCCGAGTTTCGCCATCTTGAGAGCTTTCTCCCGATGTTTCTATGCAATCTGAACGCACATCAACCGATTGAACAGTAAGGCTTGTGTAGCTCGATAGTACCGTAAGCAGCAGCTTCCTAGTAGCGAGCGACGTTAGGCCGGGTGCCGGGTGCCCCATTCAAGCCGTCTTTTGGCTTGAGTGGGGTTGGGAAGGCGAGCGACCTCAGCCCAGCAGCGCGAGAAATTCCTCGGCGAGTCGGCGCGGGTTTTCTACGTCTGCGTTTCCATTGTGGCTCGATGGCAACAAGTCGGAAATCACGGCAAGGGAGTCCGCTCCCGCATCGAGCACGCTGCGGCAATTTTTCCTTGTAATTCCGCCGATCGCAACCAGCGGCTTCGCTGTGAGCGCCCGCGCCGCCTTCAGTCCGATCAGTCCCACCGTGGGGTCTGGATTCAATTTCGATGCCGTCGGGAAGATCGGCCCATACGCAATGTAGTCGCAGCTTGTCTTGTCGGCTTCGATCACTTGCTCGGCGGAATTTGTCGAAACGCCAACCCACCGCGTGCTGCCGACGATTTTCCGAGCATCTTCCGCGGCCACATCGCTCTGGCCTACATGGACGCCATCGAAGCCGGCGAGCAGAGCCAGGTCTGGCCGGTCATTGAAAATGAGCCGCACATCTCCGCTCGCCGGAAATAGTTCGCGCAGCAGGGCGGCATCGCGCAGCATCTCCCGTGCAGTGCCTTGTTTGTTGCGGTACTGCACCAGCGTCGCTCCGGCTGCACGCCAATCGGCAGCAACCGAGGCGAATTGCAGCGAACGAGCGGCGAGCAGGTCAATATCCACGATGGGGTAGAGGAGAGGGAGGAGGGGCAAACGTAGCTGCGGCAATGCTTGCGCGTTGGCGAACAAGTCACTTTCCTGCATGATGAGTCTTAACGGCCTTAACGATGTGATCCGCGACCTCGTGTTCCTTATGTACTCTGCGTAGGAATGCCGGATGGTAGCTTCTAAAGCTGAGGGGCGGTAATGCCGGATGACATAAACGACAGACCGGTCTATCTAAGGATAGGCTTTTAAACTTTATTTCGGGAAACTCCACTTCAAGCAAATCGTCATATCTCGGGCCGGTGACAAAGAGAACAAGGTCAGGAGATAGCAGCTTTATTTCCTTCGCAAGCAGCTTTGATTTTGACCAAAACTCGAGATGCTCGTAATCCACCCGACCGTTTTTTCCGCCATCTTCGTCTTTCTTATATCCGATTCGTGCAATGTTATCCCAAATAAAGCTCCGGCTCGGTCCGGCTCCGTTAAGTCGCTTATCTAGAGCATGTCCGAAAGTCCAAAAGGGTGATCTTGCGCTTCGTTTGTATTCAGCAGCCAGATTAAATTTTGAATACTCGCTCATCAGCGCACGAGCGTCATTCTGGCGAGACAATCTCATCCAACCCAGGGTTTCTTGACCAACGTACATCCATTTTGTCGATAGGTCTGCATAGCCCGCTGGGCAAGAGATAAGGAAGGGGCCGACGTAATCTTTTGGCAGACTAGAAGTTGAGAGAAATTGCTTCGTGACCCGCTGGTACAAATCTGAAAGCTTATCGTTTACGTTCCTGGGCATGATGACTCCGATTGACTCAAGTGCATATCGACTACTGCGCGGATTCCCGGCGCAACTTCTCGCGCTCGAAGAAACGTTCCATGAACTTGGTATCGAACGCGCCGACCCGGAAGTCTTCATCCGCAAAAATGCGCTGATGCAGCGGGATGGTGGTATGGATTCCCTCCACCACAAACATGCTCAGCGCCCGCTCCATGCGCGCCACCGCTTCCGCGCGGCTCGCTCCATGCACAATCAGCTTCGCGATCAGCGAATCGTAATACGGCGGCACGACCCCTTCGGCATACTGCGCCGTGTCGACGCGCACGCCGTTGCCGCCGGGCAGGTTAAATACGCTGATTTTGCCCGCCGAAGGCGTGAATTTTTCTGGATGTTCGGCATTGATGCGACACTCGATCGCGTGGCCGCGCATTTCAATTGGTCGGGTGACGATCTCGCTCAGTTTTTCTCCGGCGGCAATGCGAAATTGCGCCTTCACCAGGTCCACGCCAGTCACCAATTCCGTGACAGGATGCTCTACCTGAATCCGCGTATTCATTTCGATGAAGTACAGCTTGCCGTCCTCATCCATCAGAAATTCCACCGTGCCGGCGTTCATGTAACCGATGGCTTCCAAACATCGCTTCAGAGTTGCGCCAATCTCCTCGCGCATCTTCGGCGTCACTTGCAGGGAAGGCGACTCTTCAATCAGCTTCTGGTGCCGCCGCTGAATGGAGCATTCCCGTTCGCCCAACGACATCACATTGCCGTGCTCGTCCGCCAGAATTTGAAATTCAATATGGCGCGGCCTCTCGATGAATTTCTCCATGTAAAGATCGCCATTGCCAAAGGCATTCTGCGCCTCCGTGCGCGCCGCGCGAAAGAAATTCGGCAGCTCTTCCGCGCTCCGCACGACGCGCATTCCACGCCCGCCGCCGCCGGCGGAGGCTTTCAGAATCACCGGGTACCCGATCTGCCGCGCCCAGTCCAGGGCTTCTTCTTCGCTCTGGATCACGCCTTCGGAGCCAGGAAGGATCGGCACTTTTGCCTTCTTCATCGACATGCGCGCTTTTTCTTTTTCGCCCATCAGCCGCGTCACTTCCGGCGGCGGCCCGATGAACTTAATGTTCGAGGCGCGGCAGACCTCGGCGAAATTCGCATTCTCGCTCAGCAGGCCGTACCCGGGATGAATGGCATCCACATCGGCAATTTCTGCCGCGCTGATCACGGCCGGAACATTCAGGTAACTGTCCGCGGAACGCGGCGGTCCAATACAGATCGCTTCGTCGGCGAAACGAACGTGGAGCGAATTTCGATCGGCCTCGCTATAAATCGCGACCGTGCGAATGCTCATTTCTTTGCACGCGCTGATAATGCGCAGTGCGATTTCGCCGCGGTTGGCGATAAGGACTTTTCGGAACATAAACCTCAACTCAGTGAAGGTGTTGAATTCTGGGGAATTTGCGAATTACATGGCCCGGCACTCCAGGAGCAACCTAGCGTCGGCGAATGGCAAACAGAGGCTGTCCGTACTCCACGGGCTGCCCGCTCGCCACCATGCGCTTCACCACTTCTCCGGCCACATCCGACTCAATCTCATTCATCAGTTTCATCGCTTCCACGATGCAGATCACTTGTCCAGATTCAACTTGGTCTCCCACCTTGATATAGGGTTCGGCGCCCGGCGCGGACGCTTCGTAGAATGTCCCGACGATCGGAGATTTGATGATATGCAGGCCAGCCTCTTCTACCGCCGCAGGCAATTCTGCCGCCGAAGGGCCGCCGCTTACATTCGGAAGATGGGTGGGTGCGGCGACTGAGGCAACTGAGGCAGAGGGTGCCGCCGATGCGTGCCGCAGCAGATGGCTCAATTGGCCCAGGTCTAAATTGCCCGTGGAACCGCCCTGGCCGGCAAAGCTAAGGCGGACTTTCAGGCCCTCTTGTTCCAGCTCGAATTCGCCCACTTCCTGCTGCTTGAGAAATTCGATAAGGTCCTTCAACGATTGCAATTGTCCGGCATTCATAAGTTTCACGTGCTCCTTAACAGGCACTCAAGCGATTCCATTGCGTCCTTGCAAGTATAGTGGTTTCTGCCGTCCATGGTTGCATCCAGGACCCCGAAATAGCAATGGGCGGAGGTAAAATTCGGGAAGCTGCGAACTTACATCTCAATCCACGCTTTCGTCGCCGGAGTCAGTATTTCCGCTCCGCTGCGGGTGACCAGCGCCATGTCTTCAATCCGCGCGCCAAAACGGCCCGGCAAATAGACGCCGGGTTCAATTGTAATCGCCATCCCGGCTTGCAGCGTCTGCTGCTGCCTGGCAGCGATGCGCGGGCCTTCGTGAATCTCCAAACCCACGCCATGGCCGGTCGAATGGGTAAAGAAATCGGCCAATTTTGCGCGCCTCAAAACGCTCCGCGCCGCCTCGTCGACTTCCCCGCATTGGACTCCAGGCCTGACCGTCGCAATGGCCGCAAGCTGCGCCTCCAGAACCGCTTCATAGGCATCGCGTTCAGCCGTCGTGGCCCGGCCCAGGTGTACCGTGCGCGTCATGTCGGAGCAATACCCCTTCAGCATCACGCCAAAGTCGAGCACGACAAATCCCCGTCGCGGCATA
>JAJYVR010000143.1 GCA_021791935.1 Acidobacteriota bacterium | reverse complement strand
ATCCGCCCTGCAAAATGGAAAAATCCTTCAGAAAAACGTTGTGGCAATTCTTCAGCGCGATGGACTTGTTGCCGCCGCCGCGCGGTTCCCTACGAGTGTGATCATGGCTCGACCAGCCGCGATCCAACCCTTTGCCCCAAATCAATCCAGGCCCCGCGATTCCGCAATTGTGAATGTCCTCGCCCCAGATCAGGCTGTTGTGCCAGTGGGAGTGGCCGTAATCCTGATACGCGTGCCAGGGTTGATCGGGTTCAGGCGCGTCGTAGCCGCCGGACGCTCCATCGGCAGGCGTGGGCGCTGCCAGAATGGTCGCTCCCTGATCCAGATACAGCGTAACGTCGCTCTTCAGGTGAATGGAATAACACGCATACGTTCCCGCCGGGAAGTGGACCACGCCCCCGCCCGCCGCCGCCGCCGCATCGATCGCCTTGTTGACCGCTGCCGTGTCGATGGTAGTTCCATCGCCAACCGCGCCAAACCTGCGCACGGGATAGACGCTGCCGATCGAATGCACGCTTGGCGCCGTCTGTAAGTCCGCCGCGCGCATCGCGGCCGTTGTCATCAGCGAGGCGGCAATCCCGCCACCCGCAAGCTTCAGCAAGTCTCGTCTCGGTGTTTGCATATCGCTCCTGCAGCATTTTCAAATCAAGTGTGAACAAAACTCTGGGTGCCCCATCCTTTGTGCGCCTCTTGCACAAAGGGTGGGAGAGCACGACTCTTTCTCCGACCGTCAACACCCTGCCCGAAAACGCTCCTACAGGCAATGGATGAAGGTTTACTGGACTTTCCCGCGCGGGCGAAGCCGGTTCAGCTCGACCGCGCAGGCGATGGCGTTCTGGGCGGCGAACTTCAGGTTGTCGGCGACAATCCACAACCAGAACCGGCCCGTCGGCTGCGCGCCAGGTTCTTGCGTGGAGGGGCCCTTTGAACCTTCGCCAGGCGAGACAACGGACTCCGACGGCGGAAAGACAGGTTGTACCAGGATCTGCGCCCCTTCCTCTTCCACCGCCTGCACGTTGCCGGGAAACGCCGTTGCGTCGGCAACAATGCGAACATGAGAGCCCGCCAGCGCCTTGGCCAGCGCCCCGGCCGCAACGGGATGCGAAAACTCCACGGCAACCGACAATGCATAGCCATGAAAGACCGGGACCTGGACGACTTGGAGAGCGAGCGGCGATGCCGCGACAAAAGAAATCTTCGCGTAGTGTCGCCGGATTCTGTCGGCGGCGCTGGCCAGCGCCGCCTGTCCCGTTGCGTCGAACGAAACCGCCAGAGTGAAAGCGGTCTGTCCGCCGAAAACCACCGTCGGCAGCGGTTGGAAAGACAGCAGGTTTGCCGTTTGCTGATGCAATTCTTCCAGCGCGGCATGGCCGTACTCCGACGCCGGTTGCAACAGGGTCGCCCACAGGCCATGCAAGGGCGCCACTTTCTGGCTGCGCGCCGCCAGCATCGCCAGCAATACCGCCACCGGGTGCGCGGAAACAACCGCCCGCGTATCGAGATTGGGCGTCGGCGTCTTCGACAACCTTCGCTCCCCAGAAGCATCGGAACTCACGGGCCGCTCCGGGACCCACGGCGCGCGCACCAGAATGCCGGGCGTCTTCTCCAGTTCCCCGCTGAGGTCCACAATGCAGGACCCCGCCTTCAACGCCTCCCGCGCATGTTCTTTCGTCTGCGCTGCGCCGCCCGCAAAAAAAGTAAAGTCGCAATCGTCGAAGGAATCCGGATCGATGCGCTGGATCAACGCAATCTCATCGTCCACCGCCGCCAGCTTTCCCTGGGCTTCCTCATCGTCGTCGAGTAGACGCAGATCTGCGGAAGCAAACGCGGACGCTGCCAGCTCGTCTCTGAGGGCCTTGCCGAGCAGGGTGCCCGCGCCCACCAACGCAATTCGTAGCGACTTCTCTGACATGGGACCTCTGCGCAGTTTCAGCATGAAGCTGCCGGCGCCGATTGCAACTGCTTATACTGGATCGATCGTAGGACGGGAAATCGTCCCATCCGGTTTTTTATTTCGCCGATACCGCAGCCGCCAGGAATAGGCCGCCCGGGCCAGCAACCCGGAAAACATATAGCCCAACGCGATCGCAAACAACAACACCTGGGAAAACAACAGCAGAACGGAAACAGCCGCGCCTATCAGCACCAGCAACTGAAACGGATGACGGCCGGTCAGCGTAATCTCTTTGCCGCTCCAGAAACGCCATGTGCTGACCATCAGGAAGCCGACCAGTCCGATCAGGCCGATCCAGACTGCGGCCACCGCTCCGTTGAATACGGGCGTTCCCAAAAAATAATGGACGCAGGCCGCAATCACTCCAGCAGCAGCGGGGATTGGCATCCCCACAAAATATTTGCGGTCCGGACGGCCGGGGTTTTTCGGCTGCGCGTCGGCGCTGGTGTTGAAGCGGGCCAGACGGCAGGCGCCGCAGATCAAAAACAGAAAGCAAACGACGGCGCCAATCTGCATCAGCTTGTGACGTAGCGTCGGATCCATCGTGGGCGGCAACATGCGAAATCCCCAGATGTACGCCAGAATGCTGGGCGCAACGCCAAAGGTAATCACATCGGCCAGGGAATCCAGTTCCTTGCCAAAATCGGAGGCAGTGTTCGTCATCCGGGCGATGCGGCCATCCAACCCGTCGAACGGAATGGCCAGCCCAATGGCCAACGCCGCGTAGTCGAAATGATGCGGTTCCAGCGGGGACCCTTGCAGGCTCTGCACAATGGCATAAAAGCCGGCGCCAATAGTCCCGGCGGTGAACAACGAAGGCAGTATGTACATGCCGCGCCGTGCCGGCCTTCGTTTGCGGCCATGAACATCGCTCATCGCGACGGCCCCGTCGCCAATCCGAAGGGAGCTGCGTCGGCGGAAACCGTTGCCAGCAATTCTTCCTCCATGTCGCTCGATGGCATGATCGCCAGAATCGACGAACCGCCTTCAACATGCTCGCCCAGCCTGACCTGGACTTCGCAGGAAAGCGGAAACACCACATCGACGCGGGATCCGAATTTGATCAGCCCCACTCGCTCCCCACGATGCACCCAGTCGCCAATCTTTTTTTGGAAGACGATACGACGCGCCAGCAGCCCCGCGATCTGCGTGAATGCCACCGCGCACAACTCGCCCGCGACTTCGACATAGTTGCGTTCATTCGCCACCGCCGACTCGGGGTTCATCGCGTTCAGGAATTTGCCTTTTTGGTAGTCGATCCGCTGGATGTTCCCTGCTATCGGCGCACGATTGACGTGGACATTGAATACATTCAGGAAGATGCTGATGCGGCGCTGCAGGCCGGCGACTGTTTCCACCGTTTCGATGAGGGTGATTTTCCCGTCGGCGGGGGAAACGATCAGGCCGGGCGCTTCGGGAATCGCCCGTTCAGGATCGCGAAAAAACCATAGAAAGAACGCAGCCAACAGAAGCGGAACTGCTGTCGGCAACACCATATGCGTGGCGACCCAGACAAGGACACCGACCGCCCCGAAGCCTACCCCGTAAAAATATCCGTCACGAACCATTGCGTACAACAGATTATACTTATGCGGTTCGTCGCGATAATCCTGACGTGCGCATTTTTCGCGTTCGCGTTACGTCGATGGGGAGGAACGCGCGAATCCCGCCATCTGATCTTTCAATTTCAGTTTTAGTTTTTTTAGTCGCGCCGCTTCTATCTGCTCGGTGTCGCTCAGATAGGGCTGGGCCAGAATGGCCTCTAGTTTTTGGGAATATCTCCGGTGCTCTTCCACCAGACGACCCAAAGGGGTGGCTTCGGACTGCGAAGCCTCAACGGAAATTTCCATTAGGAAGTACCTCCTGATTCCGTATTGACAGCCAAACTACCACGGGCGTCGACCGGATGCAACGGGGAGATTTCAACAGGATAAAATTCAACCGCTCCGGGCGACAAGACCCAGGACTTTCCGCATCTGAAGGCCATCTTCCAACGGTTCGCGATAGTATCCGGGTCGGTTTCCCACTACCGAGAACCCGGCCCTTTCGTACAGCGCGATGGCCGCCCGGTTGGATTCCCGCACCTCCAGAAACACCCTGGCGGCAGCTTGGGCGCGACACCAGAGCAACCCGGCAGACAGCAATCGCCCGCCAATCCCCTGCTTTTGCCACGGCCCCGCCACAGCCATGTTTTCCAGCGTGCTCTCCCCCGCACCGACGGTCATAATCGTGGAAAAGGCGGCAAATCCCACCATCCCGTCCACCATGCCAAGTGGGCGATCGCCCGCAACTGCTGCCGCTCCGCCCGCGGATGGGTTGGCGCAGGCGAGAAATATGGCCTTTGCCTGCAGAACGCCGCCGGCTTCGCCGGTTGCCACATACGGATACAAAGCCTCCCGCGACCAACACGCCGCCGTAGCCGAGGCTTTCGCCAACTTCACCACGGGGTCCAGGACAGCCTCGACCTCTCCAGGCTCCGCCCGGCGAACGACGAGGCCCGCAGCCGGGTTCGGTACATCCTTCGGCGTCACGACCGCACATCCTCCACGCGCGCGGCCTGCGCAACCGGCTCGGCTTTTGTCCGCGCCACCACCACCGCGTCGGAACGGCGCAGATAGTTCGCATCGACACTGACCGGGTCATGGAACCGTCCTGCCCGCCATTCTTCCACCGCCAGCGGCAGCGCATCTCGCACCGAAGGCGATGCCACTTCGCGCAATCTCGAACCGGCGACAGACTGGAATGCCGTCTTCACGGATACCTCCGAAACAATCACCCACCCAGGCTGTCGATCGATTTTTTGCACCAGCGCGTCGAATGTCTCGAAAGATTCCGCCACGCGCGTGTTCCCCGCATCTCGATAGACGCCATGGTAGAACTCTCCACGTCCGGCATCGAGCACGACGTGCATCGCCGCATCGCCCATTTCGCTGGGTGTAAGCCTGGCCGCCACGGAAGCCAGAATCGCCAGACGCGACAACGTCAGGATCGGCTTTCCCGTCGCTTCCGCCATCGCCTTCACAGCGCTCAGGCCCACTCGCAGCCCGGTGAACGATCCCGGTCCGGAGATCGCCACAAACGCGCCTACATCTGCCAACCGCCGTTCACTCGCGCGAAGCAGCTCGGCCACTGCGGGAATCAGCTCCGCGGAAAATGCCCGCGGATGCAACTCCATCACGCCCAGAATTTCTATCTCCTGGCCGGTAGCGGCAGCGCCATCGACGCTCCAATCAGTCCGGGCCAGCAAGACCCCGCCTGTCGGCCCCGCGGTATCGACGACCAGCAGCAGCATCAGATTGCGACATCCGCGTCGGCATTCTGGCAGATTTCCACCAGGACGCCGCCAGTGCTGGAAGGATGCACAAAAAAATAGAGATGACCGCCTGCGCCCATCTTCAGTTCGTCGGAGACCAGCCGCATCCCCGCGCATTTCATCTCGGCAAACACTTCCTCAATGTCGTCCACATGCAGCGCCACGTGATGCATCCCTTCTCCGCGACGCTCGATAAACCGCCCGATCACCGACTCTGGCGAAAGCGGCTCCAGCAACTCAATCCGGCTCTCGCCCGCCTGCACCATCACCGCGCGCACCTGTTCGTGCTCCACAACTTCCACCGGTCCCACAGGCATTCCCAGCAGTTCGTAAAAGCTGCGCGACTGACGTAAATCGTTCACTGCAATTCCAAGATGATCGATATGAAACATACTCACGATTTCCAACCTTTCCAGTACCTGAGCCATGTGCCCCAGGTTCGCGTAGCTAACCGTTCCCATCCTCGCGGTGCAAATCCAACAGCCCCCGCACCAGGCCCTCCACCAGCAGATATGGATCTTCTTCCCGCGCCGCGACAGCCCTGGCGTGAGCTTCCAGATCGGACGCGCCCAGTCGATGCCGCACCAGCTCGCGCACCAGTTTCTGCCGGATCATTTCCACCAGGCGAGCCTGCCACGCCGCCGTGCGCTTCTCGTCCAGCTTCCCGGCTTGACGCAACCGCTCCGCACCACGTTCGATCGCTTCCGCCAGCGCCGCCGTTCCTTCTCCCGTGGTGGCCACGGTCCGCACCACCGGCGGCACCCATCCTTCCGCATGGCCGCCCAGCGACTGCATCGCGCGTATTTCCCGTTCCACCCGGTCCGCGCCTTCGCGGTCGCTTTTGTTCACCGCAAAAATGTCGGCAATCTCCAATATGCCGGCCTTGATGCTCTGCACATCGTCGCCCAACCCCGGCACCAGCACCACCACCGTCACGTCCGCCAGCCGCACAATGTCGACTTCATCCTGTCCCACGCCGACAGTCTCGATCAGCAGGCGAGTTTTCCCGCTCGCCTCCACCACCGAAGCAATGTCCGCAGTCGTCGAGGCCAATCCGCCTAGAAAACCGCGGGTCGCCATGCTGCGAATGTACAGCCCGGGATCGGCATGATGGCCCTGCATCCGGATGCGATCGCCAAGGATTGCTCCGCCGGTAAACGGGCTGGTTGGATCCACCGCAACGATGCCGACCGTCTGCTGCTGCGCGCGATAGTGTGCCGCCAGCCGGTCGACCAGCGTGCTCTTCCCCGACCCAGGAGCGCCCGTCAGACCGATCCGCAGCGCATGGCCCGTATACGGAAAACAGGCCGACAGGACCGCGCTCGCCGTCGGCGCGTCGTTCTCGACCAGCGAAATTGCCCGCGCCAAGGCGCGAACATCCCCGCCCCGCAGGCCCGCGACAAGGTTTTCGGCTGCTTCCCAGCGGCCGGCCGGCGTGGAGGTTCCCGTTGCCATACCCGTTTGCGATGATATCG
The DNA here is from genome assembly GCA_021791935.1 of Acidobacteriota bacterium. Taxonomy (GTDB): domain Bacteria; phylum Acidobacteriota; class Terriglobia; order Terriglobales; family Acidobacteriaceae; genus JAKAAZ01. The sequence continues at coordinate 2,166 of JAJYVR010000143.1, read as the reverse complement.
CGTTCCGCCCGGTCGTGGCATTGGCGACGGATGCCCCTGGTATCGGCGAGCGATGCTTCGCTTCAGAAAGCTCTGCATTATTCTGTAGAGGAACTTCCTTGCGATGGCGGCTGCTTCCAGGATTGGTTTTCCATCCTGTTCGGCTGGCAATCTTCCGCCGCAAGGCCTCATCCGCACCATCGCAGCACGATTGAAATTTTCTTGGGGAGCAGGCATGGCGCAGTCTTCCGTTGTCCCTGCTGCCAAACAGCGGGACTACGACAGCGAGTTTCACTACGAGCATTGGACGCCGCGATTCAATCCGTGGGTCATCACCTTTACGGTGACGCTGGCGACGTTCATGGAGTCGCTCGACTCCAGCATCGCCAATGTGGCGCTGCCGCATATCGCCGGCACGGTCGGCGCCAGCTACAACGAAGCCACCTGGATCCTCACCTCCTATCTGGTGTCGAACGCAATCGTCTTGCCCATCAGCGGCTGGATCGCCAACCGCATCGGTCGCAAGCGCTTTTATATGAGCTGCGTCGCGCTGTTCACCGCGTTTTCCTTTCTCTGCGGACTGGCCAATTCTTTGCCCTTGCTGATCGTGTTTCGCGTCTTCCAGGGTGCTGCTGGCGGCGGACTCCAGCCCAGCGAACGCGCCATCCTGGCCGACACCTTCCCGCCGGAGAAGCGCAGTCTCGCGTTCTCCCTCTATGGGATGGCCGTCGTCGTCGCCCCGGCCATTGGCCCCACTATCGGCGGCTGGATCACCGACAACTACACCTGGCGCTGGATCTTCTTTCTGAACATTCCTGTCGGCATCATCTCTCTGCTGCTCACCAGCCGCATCGTCGAGGACCCGCCCTATCTGAAGCAGGTACGCGAACGCGTCGGCGGTATCGATGGCATTGGCCTCGGACTGCTGGCGCTCAGCATTGGCGCACTGCAAATTCTACTGGACAAAGGCCAGGAGGATGACTGGTTCGGCTCGCGCCTGATCGTCGCCTGTGCTGTGCTTGCGGTTATTGGCCTGATGGTATTTTTCTATCGCGAGTGGAACGCGAAACACCCCATCATCGACCTGTCGTTGTATCGCAAGCGCAACTTCGCCATGAGTCAAATTGTCATGGTGGCGATTGGTGCCGCCTTGTATTCCACCACCGTCATGATTCCGCAATTCCTGCAGGAAGTGATGGGCTACTCTGCCACAGAGGCCGGCATGGCGCTTTCCGCCGGCGCCCTGGTGTTGATTGTGCTGTTGCCCATAGTCGGTTTCATCGGTCAAAAAGTGGATCCGCGCCTGATGATTACGCTTGGCTTCTGCCTGCTGACCTTCGGCATCTGGCGCATCGGCAATCTCAATCTCGGCATCGCCTTCGGCAACGCCGTCAGTTGGCGCGTGATCATGGTGCTGGGGATGCCGTTTCTATTCATTCCCATCAGCGTCATGTCCTACGTTGGCGTTCCTCAGGACAAAAATAATGAAGTATCCGGGCTGACGGCGTTTGCGCGCAACATTGGCGGCAGCCTTGGCGTTTCCTTTATCAGCACCATGCTGTTGCGGCGCGCCCAGACGCACCAGCAGTTTTTGTCGGCGCATGTGTACAGCGGGTCGACAAAATACCTGGCCATGCAACATGGCATGGCAGGCGCATTGCAAAGCCGGGGATATTCCGCAGCCGATGCCGCCCGGCATGCCACCGCGCGGATTTACGACATGATGCTGCAGCAGGCAACCGTGCTCGCGTATGTCGATACTGTGCATGTTCTGGTCTTGATGACAGCCTGCTTGATTCCTATCGGCTACCTGATGAAAAAACCGCGCTTCCGCGCTAAACCCGTCGAGCCGATCGAGTGAGCGGCAGTGGTAGAGTAGGGCCTTGCAAATCACCCTCAACGTGCCTGTTCAAGCAGCTTGTGCCCGACTTCAGGTTGGGTAGACCCAGGACTTTAGCCGAAGTTCGTCACGAAAGAGGCCGCAGATGGCCTAAGTGGTTCAGAATCAGTTCAGGCTACTGCCGAGTCTGCACTACATTTGCGTTGCAATCGAAGATGTTCAGGCAAGCTGATTCCGAGCTGCCGGAGCAAAGACTTCTGCTCTGCCGTAGGCTCGGTGATTCGCCGCAGTCTGATTTCGCGACCGTCGGTGGTGGGCAGAACGATGTCGGCGCTCTGCAGGGTGGA
>JAJYVR010000142.1 GCA_021791935.1 Acidobacteriota bacterium | reverse complement strand
GCAAATCGTCCGAATAAGCTTGCGCCATCGCTTGTCTTCGCGGAAATCGCCAAACCAAATTTATCGCATCCCTAGCATCCGGGATATAGCAATCTTGGTTCCGCTCTAAGTAAAAAAATTTGTCATCCCGAGCGAAGGCGCCGCGCCCTCGCGCGGCGACCAGTCGAGGGACCTGCTTCTATGGTCCGCACCACGGTATTCTGGTTTTGCTTTGGGCGGAAATCCACCAATTCTGCTATCGCTGCGCCATGAAGTAGGAACCGATGACGGCGACGCCTGCGATCGCCTGCGCGGCCAATGTCTCCGCCGTTGGAAAGATAGAGAACCACAATCCCATCCAACCGGGAATGATATTCGCCAGCCAGGGAATGGGAGTGATCGGCAGCCAATGCGCCAGCTGCATCTCCTGCGCCTGCTCCCCCACCATCACCAGCAAGACGCCTCCCAACAAGATTCCGGTGAGCACCAGCATCTTTTTGTAGGGCAGCTTGCGATGCGCCACAAACGTGAGTCCGGCAACGATGGTGGTGAATAGGAGTCCCAGGATCGCTCCGTAGAAAACCGGCCGTCCGCCGAGTCGCAGGCGATAGCTTTGCAGGAACAGCACCACTTCCACGCCCTCGCGATAGAACGAGGTGAATCCGAGCAGCGCCATTCCCAAGAAGACCCGGCGCAGCGAGGTATTCTGCTCCGTCGCTCCCTTGATCAGATCGTGCTTGCGCTTGTTGTGCAGCGAAATCCAGCCAGTCCAGTAGAGCTTGTGAAAGAACCAGTTCATCACGATCAGAAGCACAACAATCGCCAGCAGGCCGGTAGCCGCCTGAATATAAAGCGCATTGACGTTCTGCGCCAGATCGTCGATGATGCCGACCGCAACGAACCATGTGGCCAGCGTTGCCAGCAGGCCCGCACTGACACCTGTAGCGACGGGACGCCAATAGGCGTCCTCCGACTTCATCAGGCTGGCGGTAATGGCGGAGAGCACGAGGATGCACTCCAGCCCCTCCCGAAACACCAGGATGGAGATATCAACGACTTGTGCGATGGAGCCGCGTCCCAGCGCCGTGGGCTCAGGAACGCCTGCGGTGGTCATGGCCTGCCAAACCGGCAATCCAACCAACAGACACGCGCCGACAGCTAACGCTATAGGGAGGAAGCGGTTTTTTACTGGGTGGGTGCGTAGGGTCGTGTCTGAAACCATGAAAAATACACTTCGTTTCTTATCTAGGACTATTATAGTCGCACTTTACGCGTCAGTCGTCCAAGTGCTGGAAAATCCTACTGTTTGAGGTGCGGGGCAGCAGCTTGCTCCAAGCAGTTTACGGCAGCGAGTGGGCCTGCTGCGGTTCGTCCGACCCGGCGCTGGAAGCCTCCAACTCTTCTTCTTCCGTCTCCGAAGCCTTGGCCACGTTTCGCAGCGAGACATGCTCGACCCGCGCAAACGCCAGTCCCGCCGGAATCACCGTCAGAAATGTCACCACGTAGAGCGTCAGCGCGCACGCCGTGGCCGCCTCCGGCCCAACATGCAGCACGCTGGTCAGCACATAAATAACGACAACCTGGGAACCGCCGCCGATCGCCGGCAGTTGCGCAAACGAGCCGAACAAGCTCCCCGCCATCAGCAAAACGGTTTGCGCCGGCGGGATCGACGCCAATTCAGGAACGGCAAAGGAATGCACAACGACCACATACCCCAGCGCGATCAAGCCCCAGGTCAAAAACGAATAAAAAAGCGCCAGCAACAACTCCGTCCATCCGGCAATGGCATCCAGTCCATGGCTGAACGCGAGGACCTTTTCGTGCACCGCATGAGCGAGCTTTTTTGAAAGCACACCAAGCCATCGGCTGGCGAAATCGGCAATCTTCGGCCCGTTCAAGCGAATGGCCACGGCGACCAGCGCCAGCAGCAGCGCCAGTCCAATGCCAAAATATCCGGCGCGTCGAAACTGCTCATGATACGGCAGGTTTCGCACCGATGGGCTGATCGAAAGCGTCACCGCAACGATGCCGGCCGCCGCCAGCAGGTCGAAAACGCGTTCGACCGCGTACACCGCCAACTGCGACGTAAAGGTCGCCTGCTGCCGCCGCGCCACCAGATACGGCCGCACAAATTCTCCCAGGCGCCCCAGAATTGCAACCGAGGTAAAACCGATGAATTGTGCCGGAACCATCTGCGCGGGAGAGGCGGGCTTGGTGGGTCGTAGAAACAGGCTCCAGCGAAAGGCGCGCGCGATGTAGGCCCCGTAGATCAGCCCAGTCGCCAGCGCCAGTTGCATCCACCGAATGGAGCCGAAGGTCTGGGCGAGGGTGAACCATTGAAAGCTTTTCAGCGTCCGAAACTGGATGTAGACCAGGACCGCAAGCAGGGCAAAAACTGCGCCCATCACCAGCCATCGATGTCGTTTCATGCGGGTCTTTTCAGCTTCCCTTGTCGGAATTTATTTTGCCGCCGCGTCGGCAATTGCGGCCATCGAAAGCAACGGCGCGTGAGAGGTCTGCCGTCGCGCTTCGCGCATTTTCCGCCGATTGAAATCATGGATCACACGTTCCACGTAACGGCGCGTTTCCGCATACGGTGGGATGCCGTGATAGCGGTCCACGGCTGCCGGACCGGCGTTGTATGCCGCCAGCGCCAGCGCAATGTTTTCGTGGTAATACATCAGCAGCGCGTCCAGGTACGCCGTGCCGCCGGCGATATTCTGCTCCGCCGCAAAGCTGTCGCGCACGCCCAGATCTTTCGCCGTGGCTGGCATCAATTGCATCAACCCACGCGCGCCAACCGGAGAAACCGCGTGGATTCGGCCATCGCTTTCCGCATGTACAACGCTGGCCAGAAAATCGGGATCGAGATGATGCTCCAGGCCCGCCTGCCGCAGCAACGCAGGAATGTCCGTGGGCGAAGCGGTTTGCGCCTGCGACAGACCCGCTGCCTCGGAGGTCGTCCTCGGCGCAACAGCGTCCTCCGTGTGAACCTTCTCCACCGCAACAATGTCCGCCACGGCCACGTCCAGATAATCCTCCTCCGACGCCGTCAGATACAGCCGCACTTGCCCATCCAGATTTTTCTCGTGGTCGCAGACCAGGGTTGATCCGCTGCGCAGTGTCACGCGCTCCGCGGCACGGGCAGCCGCGACAGACCCAACAAGGCCCACCAAGGCTCCAAGCAGCGCGAGTTTGCGACACGTTTCCATCCAGATTCGGTCAGCCTTCAATCCGCTTAGTCGGCAAGCGCAGCAGCTTGGTCGCCGCGGCGACCACGGTCAGATCGAAAGTCTTCTTCCAGCATACGCAAAATCGCCTGCGCCGCGCCATCGTTTTCGTTGCTTCCCGTCACCGTCCACCCGCTGGCCGCAGCCATGGCATGCAGTTCCGCTGGAGCATTCTCCATCACCACCGCGTGTCCGGCATACGCCAGCATCTCCGCGTCGTTCATATTGTCGCCAATGGCGGCAATTTCCGCTGCCTGGAGACCGCGCGCAGCGGCCACCCGCGCAACAGCGTTTCCCTTCGAGCATCCGGTCGGCATCAAGTCCACAATGGAAAGATCGCGCGCAGCGTAAACCGTCCTGTGTATGGAAATCCTCTGCCGCAAATGTTCCGCCTCCGCCGTCGCCGCATCCAGCACGGCCAGCGCTTCGCGCATCGTGGCGAGGGTGCCGCAGATCATCGCCTGCACCGGCTCGTCTCCGCGGTCGAATACGCGCTCCAATGGAAGCACTTCCTCAATTTCGCGCAGGTTCAGCTCTACCCATCGCGTCAGCCGTGCCTGCAATGCCTCGATGTTTTCAACCGCCATAGTGCCAGGGCCAGTGCGGTCGAACGTAAACACCAGCGAGTCGCGGAATGCGTCCAACTGGCGGCATAGCAGCAGGGCCGTTGCCACCGGCAGTCCAATGCGATGGATCAGGCGTCCGCCAAAGGCGCGCGCGATCGCCCCATTCGAGCTGATCAGCACCGTCTCCGGACCGAGTCCAAGCGGAGCCAGAATCTGCCAGGCAAAACTATGCCGCCTGCCCGTGGCGATGACCACCTCAACACCGCTGGCGATGGCTTGTCGCAGCGCGGACGCGGTCGCTTCGGTCAGGACCCCTTTGCCGTTCAGCAGAGTTCCATCGAGATCGCAGGCAAGCAACCGGGGACAACCGGGCAGTTGGGGTAGCATACTCCTAGTCTAATCGGCGACAATGAAATTTCGATGTATGAGGGAGTGGCGAGATGACACAGCCGGGCACGCGGTGCCCCACATGCGGCGCGCCAACGGGAAAGCAGGAGCCAAACGCGGTCGCGCCTTCCCCTGTCCAAAAAAAAGAAGACGATCGCGAATACGATCATCGCGGCGTGGTAATGCCGCGACGCGCGCGCATCGGCGGCATCATCATCCCGCAGTAAAACATTTCTCCTGGTGCGACGTCTTTTAAATTCATTGGATAAGCTTGTCATCCCGACCGAGCACAGCGAGTGGAGGGACCTGCGGTTTTACGCATCTTCATTCCGCACGCAGGCCAGAACTTAGCCACGACAACATAAACTGGAGACCATGACAGATCGCCTTTACTCCACCGACTCATTTTTGACGAATTTCGATGCCGTGGTCACCGACATCCAGGAGCTTTCGCGCGCCGGCGGTCAATCCTTGTGGCGGGTGGCGCTCGATCGCTCCGCGTTTTATCCCACCGGCGGCGGACAACCGTATGACACCGGCTGCCTGATCGCGACCGCGCCAAGCGGAGCGGAATTGACCGCCGAAATTGTCGATGTGGAAGAAGACGATCTCGGTGAAGTATGGCACCACACCGCGAAACCGCTGGTCGCCGGCACTGCGGTGCGCGGCGTTGTCGATGCGGCGCGGCGGCTCGATCACATGCAGCAGCATTCCGGCCAGCACTTGCTGTCGGCTGCATTCATTCAGGTTTGCGGAGCGCGGACGGTTTCCTTTCACCTCGGCGAAGCTAGTTCCACCATTGATCTCGATGTCGACAATTTGAAGACGAGCACGCTGGAGCAAGTCGAAGAGCGGGCCAGCCAAATCATCGCGGAGGACCGTCCGGTCACGATGAGCGTGGTTCCGCGCGAACACGCCGAGAGCTTGCTGGCCTCCGGCGAGTTGCGCAAATTGCCGCCGCGCCAGGGCGATCTGCGCATCGTCACCATCGCGGACTTCGATCGCAACGCCTGCGGAGGCACGCATGTACGCTCCACTGGGCAGATCGGCGGCCTGCACCTTCGCGGACTGGAAAAAGTGAAGCAAGGGCTGCGCGTCGAATTTGTTTGCGGCCTGCGCGCGGCGCGAACAGCGCGCAACGATTTCAACCGACTGACGGAAGCGGCGCGGCAGCTTTCCGTGGGATTTGAAGAGGTACCGCAAGCCATCCAGCGCCTGCAGGCGGATGCGAAACTGGCCGCCAAGCACACGCTGCGGCTGACCAACGAGTTGGCGCAATATCACGCAGCGGAACTCGTCGCGCAGACTCCCGTCGAAGCTGGCCTTCGGCTGATACGGCTTCTGCTGACGCCCGCGCAACAAGACGATGCGTCCTACGCAAAAATGCTGGCCAGCAAAATCGCGGCGCAGGCCAAGCAAACGGCTGCGGTCATCGGCTGGCAGCCGGACGATGCCTCTGCACCGGCTACGGTCGTTCTTTCGCGCAGCGGCGATCTCAACTTCGACTGTGGGACCCTGTTGCGAACAACCTTGGCGACCCACGGCGGACGCGGCGGCGGATCGAAAGACATGGCACAGGGATCTGCGCCCGCGGATCGGTTGAAGACTGTGTCGGATGAGTTGGCAGTCCGCTGTCGCGAATCTGTCTCGGCAAAATAAGCTCGGCACGGATGCAGCCATGCCGCTTCCATTCACCTGAGCTACCCGGGTGCCCCAGGTTCGCGTAGCTAACCTGGGATAGTTGCTCTAAAGCATTTTCACAGATGTATGTAATGCGATGGGTGCCCCATCCTGGCGCAGCTAGGGTGGGATAGAACTACGCCCTAATTACAGTAACCTTGAAAATGCTCTAGGCCTGATCAATGCCCGCGCGGGCGACTCGACGGCACTTCGTCGCTGGATGGGTTCACTGGCGGAGCAGCGGCCAACCGGCGACGGTCGAGATACGCCAGCAGCAGCATCGTCACTCCAAACAGCAACAGCACCAAACCCCACACCAGATTGATGTCGATCCCCAGCGATTTCCGATAAATTGCGCTGCCGTGGGTCAAGAGCCCGTACACGGCCATCATGCCGCCGGTCACCAGGAACAGCAACCCCAGCGGCAATCGAATGTCGAGTCCCATCGCAGTTCCCTTCCCGCCCTGCTTACAAAAACACCAGGTTCAACACCACCACCATCGCCAGCACCAGGATCGCCAGCGAGGCCGGCCGCTGATACCACAGCAGATGCCCTTCGGCGGGCTTGGGCGTCAGCGAATACACCAGCCCAACCAGGTCTTTTTCCTCGCGCGGTTTTGTCATCAGGCTCAACCCCACCGTCATCGCCAGGCAAACGCAGAAGGCCCAGATCGCTGTCCAAAACGTCTGCGCCATGGTGCTGGGATAGACGTGCAGCACGGCGATCCATCCGCCATGAATGCCGACTCCGGAAACGTCCGCGGGCAACGTCAACCCCGTGTGCAACGCCGCCGCGCAGGTGCCCGACAGCAGCCCCCAGAACGCGCCGTGGCCGGTGGTGCGCTTCCAGAACATGCCCAGCAGAAAGGTCGCCAGCAGGGGCGCATTCACAAACGAGAAGACCAATTGCAGCGCGTCCATGATGTTGTTGAACGACGTGACAAAATATGCCGCGCCGATCGACAGCGCCACCCCGCCGATCGTCGCCATTCGCCCCATCCACAGGTAGTGCGCATCGCTCCCGTGCTTGTGGATGTAGGACTGATAGATGTCGTAGGTCCACACCGTATTGAACGCGGTCACGTTGCCCGCCATGCCGGACATGAAGCTGGCCAGCAGCGCCGTCAACCCCAGTCCCAGCATCCCCGTGGGGAAAAAATGCAGCAGCATGTTGGGCGTCGCCAGATCGTAATCCAGCAGCGGCTTGCCTTTGTTGTCGGTCAGCACGCGGCCATTCACCGGATCGATCTTGACCGGGACCAGTCCCCTGCCGACCAATGCGGAAGAGGCGCCGGAGGCCATCGGCGCGGAGGATGGGACTCCCCGCGCGGCAGGCGATGTCGGCGCGGTTTGCGCCTGCCCCATCATCCGCTGCGACACCGTCGGAACGGAGATGGCAATCAGTCCCGGCAGGATCACCAGAAACGGAAAAAACATTTTCGGGATGGCGGCAATCAACGGCACGCGCCGCGCGGCCAGGTGCGATTCAGCGGCCATCGCGCTCTGGATCACAAGAAAATCCGTGCACCAATACCCAAAGGAAAGCACGAACCCCAGGCCAAATACCAGCGCATACCATTGCGTGCCCAGCGGGTTGGTGCCGGCGTGCGCCATGCCGCGCCAGGAGTGGGTATACGCCGGTACCAGCGCGCGCTGAATGCCGTGCCAGCCGCCCACGTTCTTCAGTCCGATCCAGACCAGCGGCATAAATCCGGCGACGATCAAAAAGAATTGCAGCACCTCGTTGTAGATCGCGCTGGTCAGCCCGCCCAGCGAGATATAACCCAGCACAATCACTGCGGAGAGAAATATGGAGAAGTGAAAAATCCAGCCCACCGGCAGCCCCAAGTGAAGAAACATCCCATCGAAAATATGCAGCACCTGGATCAGCTTGGCCATGGCGTACATGGAAATGCCGGAGGAAAACACCGTCATGATGGCAAACGAACCCGCATTCCACGCCCGCGTTTTTTCGTCGTAGCGCAGCTTCAGATACTCCGGCACCGAACGCGCCTTCGACCCATAATAGAACGGCATCATAAACAGGCCGACAAACACCATCGCCGGAATCGCGCCGATCCAGTAAAACTGGCTGGTCGCAATGCCGTACTTCGCGCCGGAGGCCCCCATGCCGATCACTTCCTGCGCCCCCAGGTTGGCGGAAATGAAGGCCAGCCCGCACACCCACGCCGGCAACGCCCGGCCTGCCAGAAAAAAGTCGGTGCTGGTGCGCATGTGCCGTTTCAGCAAAAAGCCGATGCCCAGCACAAACGCGAAATAGACCAGCATAATCAGCCAGTCGATCCCGGTCAGGTTCGTTCTCAGGCCGATGGCCAGCGCGGAAGCAGTCGACACCGTGGACCCTCAATCTGCGCAGCCAAGCGTCCTACCCAGCCCCGAATGCGAAACCGGCGCAGCAAGTTTGAATCTTACACTGGCCCTCCGCCGCCTGCCCACTTCCTTCGCAGCCACTTCCCCTCTACTCTGGTAGTGTGCATACCTTTCTGCAGCGATTCTTCCGTTCGGCCGCCCTCCTGGTCACGGCGACCAGCGCTTCGTTCGCCGCCGCGCAAAACTTGGCAGCCGTCGCGCCCAGCCCCGCGCCACCGCCCGCGCCTGCCGTTTCGCTGGCCACCCAGCCCATGTATCCGCTGTCGCAGGTGCATGCCGGCCTGCATGGCACCGCCTACACCGTCCTGGAGGGCAGCAAGCCGGAAGCCATCGATCTGGAAATTCTCGGCGTGCTGCACGACGCCATCGGCCCCGGCAAGGACATGATCCTGGCGCGCCTGCTGGGCGCCAAGGCCGAATACGACGGCGTCGTTGCCGGCATGAGCGGAAGCCCCGTCTACATCGACGGCAAATTAGTGGGTGCCATCGGATTCCGCATCGGCCAGTTCACCAAACAGCCCATCGCCGGCATCACGCCCATTGCGCAAATGTTGGAGGTCGCCAGGGAAGGCGACAGCCGTCCAAAAAATTCTTCTACGGAAACATTGGCGTCCGACGCGCCTCAGGACTCGCTCAACCCCGGCGTCGAGCTTGCCGCGACCCAGCCCGCCAGCTCGTCCTCCGCGCCGCCATGGTCCTCCGGGACCGACGCCGAAGTCCACCCCATTGAAACCCCGCTGGTGTTCGACGGCTTTTCGTCGCAGGCCATCCAAATGTTTCAACAGCGCTTTCAATCCTACGGGCTCACTC
>JAJYVR010000141.1 GCA_021791935.1 Acidobacteriota bacterium | reverse complement strand
ATTGTCTGGATTCTTCACTCCGCTACGCTCCATTTAGAATCTGGCTACACTAACCATCGATCCGCTCCAGAAACAGATTCCCCTACAATACAACGGCCTGGGCGAGACTGTAAGCGCAAAAAGGCCAGGATTGCGCCAGGCCTTTTGTACGCGTCGCTGAAACCTACGCCTTCCCTGCCAGTTGCCGCAGCACGTACAGCAGAATGCCGCCGTGCTGGTAATAGAGAATTTCCTGCGGAGTATCGATGCGAACCGTCGCAGTAAACTCCTTCGTCTTGCCGTCGGCGCTCTTCGCCTTCACCGTCAGCTTGCGGCCGTTGGCAAACTTCGCCTCCAGCATCGCGCGCAATCCGGGAATGTCGTAGACCTCTTCTCCTGTCAGGCCCAGCGATTCGGCATTTTCGCCCGCCTCAAATTGCAGCGGCAAAATCCCCATGCCCACCAGGTTCGAGCGATGGATCCTCTCGAAGCTTTCCGCGATCACCGCGCGCACGCCCAGCAACTTCGGTCCCTTCGCTGCCCAATCGCGACTAGACCCCGAACCGTACTCCTTGCCCGCCAGGATAATCAGCGGCGTCTTCCGCTCCGCATATTTCACGGAAGCGCCGAAGATGCTCATCGGCTCGCCTTCCGGCAGCAGCCGCGTCACTCCGCCCTCCGTTCCCGGCGCCAGCTTGTTGCGCAGCCGCACGTTCGCAAATGTTCCGCGCACCATCACCTCATGGTTGCCGCGCCGCGATCCATAACTGTTAAAGTCAGCCGGCTTCACTCCGTGCTCCGTCAGGTATTTCCCCGCCGGACCGTTCAGTTTGATCGAGCCTGCCGGAGAAATATGGTCCGTCGTCACGCTGTCGCCCAGCACCGCCAGCACGCGCGCGCCGTGGATGTCCTCCACCGTCGTCGGCGTCGCCGTCATGCCGTCGAAGTACGGCGCTTTGCGGATGTAGGTCGAATCCGCCTCCCAGCCATAGGTGTTGCCGGTTGGAAACTTCAGCTTCTGCCAATGGCTGTCGCCATCGCTCACCGTCGCATACTGCTTGCGAAACATCGTCGAGTCGATGGAGCTGGCCAGCGTACTTTGCACTTCCTGCTGCGACGGCCAAATGTCCCGCAGATACACCGGCTGGCCCTGTTTATCCTTGCCCAGCTCGTCGTGCTCGAAGTCATGATCGATACGCCCAGCCAACGCATACGCAACCACCAGCGGCGGCGACATCAAATAATTCGCCCGCACGTCCGAATTGATGCGACCTTCAAAATTCCGATTGCCGCTCAACACCGACACCGCCACCAGGCCATGGTCGTCGATCGCCTTGGTCACGTCCGGCGGCAACGGGCCGGAGTTGCCAATGCACGTCGTGCAGCCGTAGCCGACAATGTTGAACCGCAGCGCGTCGAGATACTTCGTCAGCCCGGCCTTGCTGTAGTAGTCCGCGACCACGCGCGAACCCGGCGCCAGCGAGCTCTTCACCCACGGAGGAACGCTCAGTCCTTTTTCCACCGCCTTCTTCGCCAGCAGGCCCGCCGCCAGCATCACAGAAGGGTTCGAAGTGTTCGTGCAGCTTGTAATCGCCGCAATCACAATCGACCCATGGTCAAGATATTTGTCCACGTCGACGCCAAAGCGATCGTGGATCGACGCCGCGTGGCCCGGCTCCGGCGTTCCTTTCATGCTGGCGTTGGCGTTCGCCGCAGGATGACCGCCCTCCCCGTTCCAGCTTTGCACCTGCCGCTCCGCATTCGCATTGCCGCTCGGACCTTTCAGCGCCGGCAACTGCTTCTTGAAGCTGGCCGCGGCATCGCTCAGCCGCACCCGGTCCTGCGGGCGCTTCGGTCCAGCCACGCTCGGCTCCACCGTGGCCAGGTCGAGCGACAACGTCGCGGAATACTTCGCTTCCGGCGCATCCGGCGTGTGGAACAGCCCCTGCTCCTTGTAGTACGCCTCGACCAGCGCAATCTGTTCCTCGGTCCGTCCCGTCAGTTCCAGATAGCGCAGCGTCTCCGCGTCCACCGGAAAAATGCCGCAGGTCGCGCCATATTCCGGCGCCATGTTGCCAATGGTCGCGCGGTCGGCCAGCGATAGCTCGCTGATGCCAGCGCCGTAGAACTCGACGAACTTGCCCACGACGCCGTGCTTGCGCAGCATCTCCGTCACGGTCAACACCAGATCGGTCGCCGTGGTGCCTTCGCGCAGCTTGCCCTCCAGCTTGAATCCAACCACCTGCGGCACCAGCATGGACACAGGCTGCCCCAGCATCGCCGCTTCCGCCTCGATGCCGCCGACGCCCCACCCCAGCACGCCCAGGCCGTTGATCATCGTCGTATGCGAGTCCGTGCCGACCACCGTGTCGGGATAGGCCTGCACCACGCCCTTCGCGTCCGGCTGCGTGGTGAACACCACCCGCGCCAGGTATTCCAGGTTCACCTGGTGGCAGATGCCCATGCCCGGCGGCACAGCGGAAAAATTATGGAACGCCGTCTGGCCCCACTTTAGAAACGCGTACCGCTCCACGTTGCGCTGATACTCCATCAGCGAATTGATCTGGTAGGAATCGCTGGTGCCGTATTGGTCCACCTGCACCGAGTGATCAATCACCAGCTCCGCCGGCTGCAACGGATTGATCTTTTCCGGGTCGCCGCCCAGCGAGCGCATGGCATCGCGCATCGCCGCCAGGTCCACCACAGCGGGCACGCCGGTAAAGTCCTGCATCAGCACCCGCGCCGGCATGTAGGCAATCTCCCGCGAGGGCTCGGCCTTGGCGTCCCACTTGGCCAGAAATTCAATGTCGTCGGCGGTGACGCTCTTGCCGTCTTCATGGCGCAGCAGATTCTCAAGCAGAATCCGCAGCGAGTACGGCAGGCTTGCGAGCGATACACCATGCTTCGCAAGCGCGCTCAGTTTGAAAATCTCGTATGTGCGATTGCCGGATTTCAACTCCGACCGGCTCTGAAAACTGTTCATAACGTGGCTCCTCTGTATGGTTGGCAGAAAAGTGGCTTGTCATTCTGACCCTGAACAACGTGAAGGGGAAGAATCCAGAGAATGCGCGCTGGCTAGGCGCGACCGCAATTGGGATTGCAGTCCTGGCGCGAAATGCCACACAGAGAATTCTACCCGCGGTCCGGTTTCCCGCGGTGCCAGCGTTTCAGAAAGATGACCTTGGGCACGAAGAGCATATCGATCCAGCAGCTTGCCGCCGCCTACCCCTATGCTACCGCCGGAGGGCGAGGAAAATAAAGTGCTCCTGCAAGGTTGCCGCCGAATTCCAGAAGGACTCAACTGACAAAACTCTCCATCTATCGAATACGCTAAAAGCGACACACTTACTTAAGGAACAGAGGTTTCTTTGTTGAATGCACCAAAATGGTGTAAAGTGGTGTATGAAGAGAAACGGTGCTATGGTGACAAAGAAAAAAAGCGAAGCTTCGACCCGGACATCCGTAACGATTCCCGGAGAAGTGTACAAAAGTTTAGAGAGTATCGCTAAAAAGAAAAAAGTATCGATGGCATGGGTAATGCGTGATGCCGCAGAGAAGTATGTCGCTGACTTCTGGCCACTCCTTGCAGGAACAAAGCATGAGTAATAAATATCCGAATTCTGCGGACGCCAGACCGCCAGCAAAGAAACTGTGTGGCCTATCAGATCAACAGTTCTTCCTTCCATCCCGACCTCTATCCCCTGCTGGAGAAGCTCTGCTGGATGTAATCGCCGGTCGAAAGTTTGGCACGATTCTGGTCGATCCACCATGGCAGTTCCAGAACCGCACTGGAAAAATTGCGCCTGAGCACAAACGCCTTTCCCGATATGGCACGATGACTCTCAACGATATTAAAGATCTTCCGGTTTCTGAAGTGTCAGCCAATGTTGCCCATTTATACCTCTGGGTTCCTAATGCGCTCCTTCCAGACGGCATCGATGTCATGCGAGCCTGGGGTTTTCAATACAAGAGCAACCTTGTCTGGCATAAGATTCGCAAGGACGGCGGATCCGACGGGCGGGGCGTGGGATTTTATTTTCGCAACGTGACCGAGTTAATCCTGTTTGGGGTGCGCGGAAAGAACGCACGGACACTAAAACCCGGCCGAACTCAAGTGAATTACCTCAGTAGCCGTAAGCGTGAGCACTCTCGCAAACCGGACGAACAATACAACATAATCGAAGCTTGCAGCCCAGGCCCATTCCTGGAACTCTTTGCACGTGGCGACCGGAAGCAGTGGGTGAGCTGGGGTAACCAAGCAGATGATACGTACCAGCCGACGTGGAAGACATATGCCAATCATTCGCGCAGCGGCACCGATCTATCACTAGCTTAAGATTAGACGTCCGTGATCTGGTCGGTAGGAAGTTCAGCGGAAGTGAGCGGCGGCGACCAATCCCCGATGCATTGTGGCGTGATGCCAATGACAAGAACTGGGCATCCCCCGTTCCGTCCCGCATTCAGGCGATAGAGGAGCTTTCCCACCCAAGTTGTGCTAGCTCCAAACTTTTCATGGGTCAGACGCGGCTTACCAGGGCTCTTGAAATCGAGAGTCACTCCGTCTTTCTTAAGACTTTGGCCGAGATCCCGAAATACAGGATTCAGCGTTTCGCTGCGGGTTACCAAGACACCCACATCAATCACGCCGCACTGAAAAAACGCGCTAAAGGCGTAAAGATCACGATCAAATGTCTGATCCTTGCTATTCCATTCCAGATCGAATGCGACTCGATTCTTAACGTAATCGATTTTGTGGCCGTCGAGATATTTTTTTCTTGTGAAATCTCGACTCCTCATCGCTAAGACAGGCTTGCCTTTTCTCTTCCCATTCTTAACAACTCCAACCTGCTCTCGCCACGTCAACGTGACCACCAGATCGCCCTGAACCACCGTTTCATACCATCCCAACGGCCGAAGGGTAGTGGAAAAGAGCTTCGGAATATCCGACTCGTTCCCTCCGGCCGTCCGGATCATGTTCCTGGTGATCCTAAATCCACGAAGAGCGTTAAGAAGATCCGCGAATTCCACGCTCCGAGTTTCGCTGAGGATGGCCGCCGCGTTGCGGTAACTGTAGACCTCATAACGGTCACGAATATCCTTGGGAACTTTCTTCTCAATGATTTCTGCCGGATCACACATATCGCTCGGCGCAGAGGCTACTTCGGCCTGCGAAATCTCTTCCGCGAGATCGACGGGCTCGTCGATCTCGCCATCTTCATTGTTCAGCTTGTCAGGCGACATGACCGCTTTTACTCCTCGCATGATCATTTCAGAAAATTAATAGGTGCGCCAAGGTAAAGTTTGCGGTGGATGCACCCGATACTCATCGGGGTTTTGTTTGAGGCGATTCTGGATAGCCTCATTCTTTCCCAGATGCTGCGCAAACAACGCGGCGCATCTGACACGCCTCGGCGTTGATTCTGTTTTGTATATGCAGTACTGTATATACAGATGCGATTCACCTGGGACCCGCTGAAAGATCGCACCAACCGGCGGAAGCACGGCATTGGATTCGATACGGCGGCGCGTGTGTTTCTCGATCCTTTCCACCTTACCCGGCAGGACCGGGTGGTCGAAGACGAAGCGCGCTGGCAGACCCTCGGAATGGTAGACGGCGTACTGCTGGTTCTGGTCGCCTACTCCCTGGTGGACGAGGAAGAAGAACTCATCCGCATCATTTCAGCGCGCAAGGTCACTCGGCGGGAGCGAATCGAATATGAAGAAGCGAGCAAGATCTAAACCGGTCGTTTACGAGTTGAAGCCCGGCCAGCCGCTGACCGCCCGCCAGAAGCGCGAGATTCAGGCGCTGGCCGCCATGCCTGAAGACAAGATCGATACTTCGGACATTCCGGAGCTCCCGCGCGGTGCCTGGAAGAACGCGGTACGGGGTAAGTGGTATCGACCTGTAAAACAACCTGTATCCATCCGTCTGGATGCCGATGTGCTGGCCTGGCTGAAGTCGCAGGGCAGCGGATACCAGACGAAAGTGAACATCTTTCTACGAGAAAAAATGTTGAAGGAAATCGGCAAGTAGCGCCCATCGCCGTCGCGGCACGCGATACCCAGAAAAATGGCCGCCGGCATTTACAGCCGTGCGAGCGTTTGCGGATCGAACTCCCCGCCGAAATACTTCTTCAACGCCTCCAGAAAAATCCGGTTCTCCTCGGTGGCATGAGCGAACAACGTCATCGAAGACCGGAATTTGAGATTGTCCGGATGGCCAAGAATCTGATCGATCGATTTGCCCTCGATTCCGCCGACCAGCGCTGTACACTCGCGCAGCCTTGCCCCCAGCACCGGATGCTCCAAATATGCCTTCGCCTCCTCGCGCGACGAAATGGCGTAATACTGCGCGGTTTCGCTCGCGCCAAGGCCTCGAATCTGTGGAAAGATGAACCATATCCAATGACTGGTTTTTCTACCGCCACGCAGCTCCGCGCACACCTCCGCGTACACGGGCGCCTGCGCCTCCACAAAACGCTGCAAGTTGTATGGATCATCCAGCTCCATCGTCGTGGCGGCCTTTCAGCGTGAATGCCGGCGACGCACACCGCGCGCCGGACTGATACCCTGTTTTTATACCAAGGAGACAAAGCACGCATGAAGGTTCTTGTCATCGGCGGCGGCGGCCGCGAACACGCGCTGGTCTGGGCCATCGCCCGATCGCCTCGCGTCCAGGAAGTGGTTTGCGCGCCCGGCAACGGCGGCATCGCCGCGCTCGCCCGCTGTGTACCCGTCAATCAGCAAGACCTTGACGACCTGATTCGCGTGGTCGTCTCTGAGCAGCCGGACCTGACTGTCGTCGGCCCCGAAGTCCCGCTGAGTCTCGGCCTGGTCGATGAACTCACCCGTCGAGGAATGCGCGTCTTCGGCCCGACGCGCCGCGCGGCCATGCTGGAGACCAGCAAGGTGTTCGCCAAGGAATTCATGCAGCGCCATCATTTGCCCACCGCGCACTACGCCGTCTGCGGTTCCGCCGAAGAACTTCCGGCTGCGCTGGCGCACTTCCACGCGCCCATTGTGGTCAAGGCCGACGGCTTGGCGGCCGGCAAAGGCGTCGTCATCTGCCAGTCGAAACAGGAAGCGGAAGCCGTCGCGAAACAGATGTTGACCGGCCAATTGTTGGGCGAGGCGCAACATCAAGTTGTACTTGAAGAATTTCTTGCAGGCGATGAAATATCGTGGCTTGTGTTCTCCGATGGCGCGCATGTGCTGCCTCTCGTCGCCGCCCAGGACCACAAGCGCATCGGCGAAGGCGACACTGGCCTGAACACCGGCGGCATGGGCGCGTATTCCACAGATACATTGCTGGCGCCGGAGATGCGCGACTGGCTGGTGCACCACATTGCCCAGCCAGTCATCGATGGCATGGCCGCCGAAGGCGCGCCCTTTCGCGGAGTTCTGTACTGCGGCCTGATGATGACGGCGCGCGGTCCCATGCTGCTGGAATTCAACACGCGATTTGGCGATCCGGAAACTGAAGCCATTCTTCCCCGCCTGCACGATGGCGCATTGCTGCAAGCGATGGAGGCAGCGGTCGACGGAACCCTGGACCAGGTTCAGCTCCAGTGGCGCGGCGAACCCGCCGTCACGGTCATTGCCGCTTCCCAAGGATATCCAGGGGCCGCGCAGACCGGCCACGAAATCACAGGCCTTGAGGAAGCCGCGCAGACGGAAGGCGTCACCGTCTTTCACGCCGGTACCGCACTTCACGATGGCAAAATTGTCACTGCCGGAGGTCGCGTATTGGCCGTGACAGCCATCGCTGAAACCTTGCAGTCCGCCTGCGACCAGGCCTATGCTGCGTTGGATAAAATTCACTTTGACGGGATCTATTTTCGTCGCGACATTGCCCATCGCGCCCTGAAGAAAAGCAAGGAGAAGGCATGACGACCGCAACGATCGCGCTGGAAGAATTGCTGGCCGATAACGAAGCCAGCACGCGCAAATGGCAGGCATGGTTCGCAGACAATCCTGCCGCGCTTGACCTTCCCTGCGCGATTTACAACAGCGGCACGGTCCGCGGATTGGTGAAACATATCTTTGCCGTCGAGCTGCGTCACTCGCAACGGCTCAACGGCGAAGATGTCACTGCGTATGAAGCGATTCCGGTCGGTTCCTTGGATGACCTGGTCGCCGTCCACGCTCAGGCGACGCAGAATCTCCGCAGGTTTCTTGCAAGCGCAAACGACGCTGCGCTGCAGGAAGTCATCGCGCTGCAAACCGTTTCCGCTGGCACCCTCCATGCCTCGCGCCGCAAGCTCTTCGCGCATATTTTGCTGCATTCCATGCGCCACTGGGCGCAGTTGAGTTCTCTGCTGCGCGAGGCCGGCTACAAAACCGACTGGCCGAAGGATTTTCTATTCTCTGATGCAATAAAGTAGACCCTTGGCCGCGGCCAAATTACACATTCATGCTGAAGTGATGGGCGTTGATGATCATTCCGTGTTTCAAGTAGAAACGATGTGCGTCGAATCGCTGGTGTCCTGAGTCCAGATGCAACTGCTCGCAGCCCTGACGGCGAGCCTCTTCCACCAACCAATCGAAAACCATCCCCGCATATCCGCTGGAGCGATGAGTCGGCAGCGTGACCAGGTCGTCCACGTAAAGAAAACGCGCCTTCGAAAGCTGGTGCTGCACCCGGAAACCCGCAGCCGCCACGGCATCAGGCTCGCCCGGTAAAAATACGGCGACTACGCGATATCCCTCCGGACGCTGACGATGGTTCACCCAATCCGTGAAGCTCTGGACGCTTGCCATCGCCGGACGGCCCTCGCGCAACACACAAAACGCAGCGTAAGTCCGCGCCGTGTCTTTCGCAGCCACCTCTCTCACTACCGCAATTTGCGAACGTTCAGCCATCGAGTTTCCTTGTCACCAGTTCATTCAGCAGCGCGGGATTGGCCTGCCCTTTCGATAGCTTCATCGCCTGGCCCACAAAAAATGCCGCGACTGTCTTTTTCCCGCCGCGATATTGCTCCACCTGCTTTGGATTGGCGGCGATCACCTCGTCAATCATCTTTTCCAGCGCGCCGGAATCGCTGATCTGTTGCGGCTTCTCGCGTTCGTAGACGACGCCA
>JAJYVR010000001.1 GCA_021791935.1 Acidobacteriota bacterium | reverse complement strand
GCGCGCCGCGCAGTCGAGCACAGGCGTCCATCGCACGGCCATTCTTGCCTCCAGCGTCAAACTGGCCGAGGACGTTTCCATCGGGCCGTATGCCGTGCTGGGCGAACATGTCGCGATTGGGGCGCGGACGCGCATCGGCGCAGGCTGCGTGCTGGCGGATGGAGTCAGGGTTGGCGCGGATTGCACGCTGCATCCGCGGGTGGTTCTGTATTCCGGAGTGGAGTTGCGGGACCGTGTGCAGGTGCATGCCGGATGCGTGCTGGGGTCGGATGGGTTCGGCTATGTACGCGACGCGAAGACGGGCGCATACACGCAATTTCCGCAGCAGGGCACGTTGACAATTGAGGACGATGTTGAGATTGGGGCCAATACGACCATCGATCGCGGCGCACTGGAGGAGACGCGGATTGCGCGCGGGACGAAGCTGGATAACCTGGTGCATATTGGCCACAATGTGCGCGTGGGACGCAACGTCGTGATGGCGGCGCAGACCGGCATTTCCGGCAGCAGCACGGTGGGCGACGGCGCGATTTTAGGCGGGCAGGTGGGCATTGGCGAACATGCCGAGGTTGGCGAAGGCGTGATTCTGGGCGGCGGCGCGGGCGTGTTGAGCAAAAAGAAATTGCGCGGCGCGGGGATGGTCTTCTGGGGGCGTCCGGCACAGCCGTTGCGGGAATATCTGAAGGGCCTGGCGACGCTGGCGAGGCTGACCCGCTTGCCGCGGAAAGAGAAGGACTAGGTCTGCGACCGCGAGATTTCGTCTGTGAAGACTGGAGAATCCCAGGTCTCAGAAGCGAGACCTGGGGCACCCAGATTTTTTGTTGTATGAAAAAACACAGGTCCCTCGACTGGGCTTGGGATGACAATGCTTCAGGATGTATCGAGGTGTTGCGGTGGCGATTGTCGTAGTCGGCGGACATACGCGCAACATCGGCAAAACGTCGGTGGTGGCCGGACTGATTGCGGCGCTGCCGGAGTTTGAGTGGACGGCATTCAAGGTGACGCAATTCGGCAACGGAATCTGCTCGGCGAACGGCGAGCCGTGCGACTGCGAGACCGACGCGCACACGGTCGCGGTGACGGAGGAACGTTTCGCGAACAGCGGGACCGATAGCGCTCGATTTCTGGCGGCGGGCGCGGCGCGTTCCTTCTGGGTAAGAACGCGACAAGGTCAACTGGCGGAGGCGATGCCGCGAGTGCGAAAAGAGCTGGCGCAGGCGAAGAACGCGATCCTGGAGTCGAACAGCATTGTGAGGTTTTTGAAGCCGGACCTGTATCTGACGGTGCTCGATCCGGCGGTTGCCGACTTCAAGCCGTCGGCGCAGTATTTTCTGGACCGTGCGGATGCGGTGTTGTGGAGCGGAACTCAGTCAGGGTGCGATGCGATTCCATCCCACCCCTCGCAAGAGCGCGAAGGATGGGGCACCCAGGCGGCCTTGCTGCGACTGGCGCAGAGCAAGCCGCAGTTCTTTTTAGAGACGCCTGGATATACCTGCGATGGGTTGACCGAATTTGTGAGGGAGCGGATAGCCGCTAGCGGCCAGCTTTCAATCCCCGGTTAGCTACGCGAACCTGGGGCACCCGGATGTGCTGCAGGTGGTTAGTAGATGTGGAAATCGATGGAGATATCCATGCGGACGGCGACCGGTTTCCCGTTCAGGGTGGCGGGTTTGAAGCGATATTGCTTGACGGATTCCAGGGCCTTCTGATCCAGCCCCATGCCCAGGTGCTGAATCACTTTTGGATCGCGGGGCATTCCTTTGGCATCCACGACGATTTCCACAACGCACAATCCCTGGTATTTCGCCATGCGGGCCTGCTCGGAAAATTCCGGTTCCGGCGCATAGATGACCACAGGCGGGCGGACGCCGCCGCCAACCTGGTAGATGCCTCCGCCATAGCCGCCGTCCTGTCCCGGCCCGACTCCCGCGCCCGCGCCGGAACCGACGCCGCCGCTTTTGCCCGATCCGATGCCGCTGGCGCTGCCGACGCCATTCGAGGCGGGCCCGCGCACGGCGGTCAAGGGATCGCCCAGGTTCGGCATGGCGCTGTTGGGCAACGGAATGTTTGCGGGCATCACCACGGTGGGCTCGACGGCGAGCTTGGGCTTGGGATTGCGGATGACCTCATCCGGAGGAACGAACTGGACCTTGGCGATGGTGGGCAGCTTGCCGACAGGGGCATGCAGGAGATCGCGATCTCCGCCGCCGCCGCCGCCGCCCATCACTTTTGCACTGGCATCCAAGGGCATAAACGGAGTGATATTGAAGTTCGGTGGAGGAACGACTTGAGCAATCATGGGGCGCTTGGGATGCCAGAAGATGACGGCGAGGATGATGGCGAACACCAGCGCATGAATACCGACGGATATAAGGCTTGCTTTGCGGTCCCGCGGACGCGCCAGAGGATCGGAGACCGCGATGGCATGAGATTCCAACTGCAATGGAGGCAGCTTGCGCGGGAAGAACAGTTCGCGAAAATCTTCCAAGATGCCGACCCAGATGGGTTCCTGATAGAAAGGATCGACGACAGGAATGGGCTTCGATTTGAGCTGGAGCGCCGGTTGAGGCCGGGGGAAAAACCTGGCGCGCAGGTTCTCCGTCAACGAGGTCCAAAACGAAGGCTCTCCCTCGACCGTGCTCCAAAGGGCCGGTTGCTGGAGATCTCGTGGATGGTTTCTTTCGATCTCAGGTGGTATCAGAAGCTGATTCGACATCCATTACCCATTTTCGACTGCTCGCGGGTGGGGACGCCCGGTCGCGGCGACGAACTGCCTGCCCTTATTATGCGGGAAGCAGGCTTGATTTGTCGTCCTCGTCGAAATCCTTTGTCGTTTCCAAGGCATTCGATCCAGTCTTTCTGGCCGATGACAAGGGTCAATCGGCTGAAATAATCCTCAGGTTATCGAGAACGATACGGATATCGATAACGATAATGATATAGACGCTTCGCCGGCCCATCCGTTTCCGCCCCAAAGCCGGACAATGCGAGGTATGCATTTATCATAAGGGAGTACGACAATAATTGCTTCGGAGAAGATATGTTTGTTGGGCCCGATTTAAAGGCGACCCTGAACCTGCCGTACACCGATTTCCCGATGAAAGCCAATCTTCCGCAGAATGAGCCGAAACGTCTGGCCGTCTGGGAGGAGTCGCAGTTGTACGCGCAGATTCGGGCGGCACGGAAGGGCGCGCCGGTGTATTTGCTGCACGATGGCCCGCCGTACGCGAATGGCCCCATCCATCTGGGCCACGCGATGAACAAGTGCCTGAAGGATTTTGTGGTGAAGACGAAGACCATGGCGGGCTTCGATGCTCCGTATGTTCCGGGGTGGGACTGCCACGGCCTGCCGATCGAGATCAAGGTGGATGAGCAGCTTGGGCGCAAGAAGCTGGAACTTCCCGCCATTGAGGTGCTGCGCGCCTGCCGCGAATACGCGCAAAAATATGTCGATTTGCAGCGGAAACAATTTTTGCGGCTGGGGGTCTTCGGGCAGTTCGACCGCCCGTATTCAACCATGTCGAAGTCGTATGAAGCGCGGGTGCTGGAGACGTTTTTCGAATTTCTAGAGGCGGGATTTGTCTACAAGGGATTGCGGCCAGTGTACTGGTGCATCCACGACCGCACGGCGCTGGCCGAAGCGGAAGTTGAATATGAAATACACACCAGCCCCAGCGTGTACGTGCGCTATAAGTTGACCAGCGATCCCAGGGCACTGGATGGGGCGCTCGCCGGGAAGCAGGTGAGCACCATCATCTGGACGACGACTCCGTGGACGCTGCCGGCATCGCTGGCGGTGGCTTTTCATCCGGACTTTGCGTATGTTGCGATGGAATCCGACGGGCAAGTGTATATCGTCGCTGAATCGCTGGCGAAAGCTGTGGCCGAGGCGGTTGGGTTCCAAGATGCGAAAGAGATTGCGCGTTTCCCTGGCCGGAAATTGGAGCGCGCGACCTTTCAACATCCGTTTTTAGAGCGCAGCATTCTGGGTGTGCTTGCCGACTACGTGACGGCGGACGCCGGAACCGGCGCGGTCCACACCGCTCCGGCGCACGGCGCGGACGATTTTTATACTGGCGCACGCTATGGGCTGGATCCGACCTGCAACGTGGACGGCACGGGACGGCTGCACCATGGATTGCCGGAGTATGAGGGCAAGAAGGTTTTCGCGGCGAATGAGCCGATCGTCGAGCTGCTGAAGGAACGCGGCGCACTGCTGGCGCGGGTCGACATTGAACACTCCTATCCGCACTGTTGGCGCTGCCACAATCCGGTGATTTTTCGCGCCACGGAACAGTGGTTCATCGGCATGGAAACGCCGATGGAAAATCCCGATGGCTCGGCGACGACGTTTCGTGCACGAGCCTTGGATGAGATCAAGAAAGTGCGCTGGGACCCGAGTTGGGGAGAAGAGCGCATTTCCAACATGATTGCGACGCGGCCCGACTGGTGCATTTCTCGCCAGCGCATCTGGGGCGTGCCGATTGCCGTATTTTTGTGTGAGACATGCCATGCGCCGCTGAAGGACCCTGCCATCTTTCGCCGCGTAGTGGAGATGTTTGAAGAGGAAGGCGCGGACGCCTGGCATACGCATTCGGCGGAAGAGATCCTTCCGCCGGGAACGACCTGCCGGACAGCGGGTTGCGGCAGCCAGGCGTTCACAAAAGAGATGGACATTCTGGATGTATGGTTTGAATCGGGGGCCAGCCATGCGGCGGTGCTGGGAGACAAGGCCGGCTTTGGATTGACCTGGCCGGCGGACCTGTATCTGGAAGGCGGCGACCAGCATCGCGGATGGTTCCACACTTCCCTGCTGTGCAGCGTGGGCACCAGGAATGCGGCGCCGTATCGGCGCGTGGCGACGTGCGGATGGACGCTGGACGACCAGGGGCGCGCCTTGTCGAAGTCGCGCGGAAACGACATCGGTCCCAATGAAGTTGCCGAGCAGCTTGGCGCGGACATTATTCGACTCTGGGTGGCGTCGGTGGATTTCCGCGAAGATGTGGTGGCGACGATCCCGCTGCTGAAGCGGCTGGCGGAAGATATTTATCGCAAGCTGCGCAACACGTTCCGCTTTCTGCTGGGGAACCTGGGAGACTTCAACCCGGACACGGATGCCCTGCCGTTCGAGCAGTTGCTGCCGATCGACCAATATATGCTGGCGCGGACGGCGGAGCTGACGACGAAAGCGCTTCGCTGGTACGACGACATGGAATTCCATCGCGTCTACCAGGCCATCAACGAATTCTGTACAGCCGACCTGAGCGCGATGTATCTTGATGTGCTGAAGGACAGGATGTACACCTTTGCGCCCAACGATCCCGCGCGCCGTTCCGCGCAGACCGCGATTGGCCGCATCGCAGAGGCGCTGGTCCTGCTGACCGCGCCCTATCTAAGTTTCACTGCCGAGGAGGTATGGCAATATCTACCCACCGCAGTGAAGAGCCGTGAGTCGAGTGTGCAGCAGGCACTCCATTCACGGCAGCATTACCCGGGTCCCCCAACAAAAAGCGGCCGCGAACCGAGTGTTCATTTAGCGCTCTTTCCGCGGCCGCAAGATATCGCGCCTGCCTCCGCGGCAGAATTGCTGGGCGACTGGAAACAACTTTTAGCGGTACGCGACGAGGTGCTGAAAAGCCTGGAAGAGGCGCGGAAAGAGAAGCGCATCGGCAAAGCACTGGAAGCCAAGGTGCGGCTGCAAGTTCCCGCCGGGCTGAATCCGTTGTTGCGAAAGTATGGGTCGAGCTTGAAAGAATTGTTCAATGTTTCTCAGGTGGAACTGGCGGCTGCCGCCGAACCCAACGGATCGGGCGCCTTGCAGGTGACGACGCTGCCGGCGGATGGGACCAAGTGCGAGCGCTGCTGGAATTATTCCGTGCATGTGGGTGAGAGCCAAAAATGGCCGACCGTGTGCGAACGCTGCGTGGCAGCATTGGAAGCCATTGGCGCGCCCACTATGCCCGCCGAGACCAGCGCCGTGGCAGTGGGCGGCGCGAAGAAAGACGAGCAATGAGCGGAGCTTCTCGTTTCACAGGCAGGCGCGATCCTCGCCTGAAACTTCTTTCGATTTCCGTCGCAGTCTTTATCGCCGATCGGTTGAGCAAGACGTGGATCCTTCACCATATTTATTCCGGGCAGGAAACCACCGTCATTCCGCATTTTTTTCATCTATCGCACGTGTACAACAACGGCGCGGCCTTCAGCCTGTTTTCCGATACTCCATCGCCGGAGAAAGTGCGCTGGATGCTGATCGGCTTTTCATTGATTGCGATCGCGATCGTGCTGGCGGTGTTCCTGAAAGCCGGGAGGCGCGTGAACCTGACCAGCATTGCGCTGGCGCTGGTGCTGGGCGGGGCGATCGGCAACCTGTACGATCGGCTGGCGTATCGCTACGTGATCGATTTTCTGTCGTTCAATTTTTTCAGCTACCACTATCCCGACTTCAACATTGCCGATTCCTGCATTGTGATCGGCGCCGGGTTACTGCTGCTGGAGGTATTTCGCGCGCCGAAGTCGGCGTTCGCAGACTGACTTTGAAGCGCAAGCCGGACCGCGAGCCGGTAAACCGCACGTACAAGGACGAGAGTATGAAGATTTTTGTTTGCCTGTTGTTGCTGGTTCCCTTCGCCGTCGCGCAAGCCACTTCGACGGCCGCCACGACGCCCCAAGCTGCGACACAGGCCGCGCCGGCGACACACCCTGAAAGCGAGTATCAGCGAAAGCATGACCAGCAGTTGCTGACGGACTTCGGCGACCTGGCGAGATACAGCGAGGCGAATGCGAAATTGGGGCCGCCTGCTCCCGGCGAGAAGCGAGTGGTGTTTATGGGCGATTCCATCACGGATGCCTGGGGCCGCTCCCAGGGAGTGTTTTTTCCCGGCAAGCCGTACGTCAATCGCGGCATCAGCGGGCAGACCACGCCGCAAATGCTGGTGCGTTTTTGGCCGGACGTGATTGCGCTGCAGCCGAAGGCGGTCGTAATTCTGGCGGGGACGAACGACATTGCCGGCAATACCGGACCGTCGACGCCGACCATGATCCAGGACAATTTGATGGCGATGGCGGATCTGGCCACGGCGAATGGAATCCGCGTGGTGCTGGCGTCGATTTTGCCGGCGGCAACGTATCCGTGGCAGCCGGGGACCGATCCGCGAGCGGAAATCAGCGCGATGAATGCCTGGATGCGCGAAACCTGCGCGCGGAAGGGATACGTCTATCTCGATTACTATTCGGCGATGGTGAATCCGGAACAGGGCATGAAGAAAGCGCTGACCATCGATGGCGTGCATCCCAACGCCGCTGGCTATGCGGTAATGACTCCGCTGGCCGAGCAGGCGATTGCCGAGGCGCTGAAGACGCAGTAGGCCGGATTGCAAATCCATTCATTGCGAATGGGGCGGAGTGGCGAACGCGATTCCCTAGCGGTTGACGTCTTCGAGCGCGAAGGTCCCCAGAAACATTGGATGGGAGACCGGCGGTTTGGTGCTGGAAATGTCCACCGGATACGGCTGGCCGGTCAGCGTGGGAAACCCCCAGATGCTGCCGGTGTTGAGGTCGACCACCATTTTTCCAAACACCTGGGTGTTGCCGTCCAATGACCGCAGCATCACGACGCCGGGCTCGATGTAGAGCGGGTCGGATGCAGTGGTCAGAGCGGGCGTCGTCTGCTCCTGGGCCTGCGCCAGGCGCGGTTGCCGCAGGGGTTTGAAGGCAATGGCAATCAGCGCGATGGCGATGACCAGCAGCAGGATATTTGTAGTCGTAGGATTTTTCATTGTTCTCCTCATGGCAGATGCAGGGCCGCTCTGGCTGCGATATTTTGCAGTTTGCCAAAACGCCGAAGCCTATCCACTATCCCATCCTAGACTGCACCGATCCTATTTCAGGGAGGCTGTAAACTAGGAGGATGCGGCAGTGTGCGGATTGCGCGCTGCCAAGCCCCCTTGCAGAGACCCTGACCCGATGGATTCGATCACCGTTCGCGGCGCGCGCGTTCACAACCTGAAGAACATCGACTTTGAGATCCCGCACGGCCAGTTGACGGTCGTGACTGGGGTTTCCGGTTCGGGGAAGTCTTCGCTTGCGTTCGACACGATTTATGCCGAGGGGCAGCGGCGGTATGTGGAGTCGCTGTCGGCCTACGCGCGGCAATTTCTGGAGCGGATGGAGAAGCCGGACGTGGACCAGATTGACGGGCTGGCTCCGGCAATTGCGATCAAGCAGAAAAATTCGACGCGGAACCCTCGCTCCACAGTGGCGACGGCGACGGAGATTTACGATTATCTGCGGCTGCTGTTTGCCCGCTGCGGGACGATGTATTGCCTGACCTGCGGCAACGTGGTGAAGCGCGACAGCATGGATGAAATTGCGGAAGCGGTGCTGAAGCTGCCGCAGCAGACGCGGCTTCTGGCGCTGTTTCCGGTGGTGTTGCCGGAGGTGGCCGACGACGGCAAAAAGTCCACCGCGAAAAAGAAGACTGCCAAGAAGGCGGCGCAGATCGCGAAGAAAAATGCCGCCGCACCGACGAAAAAAGACGGCAAGCCGGTGACCAAAGCCGAGGCGGCGCGGGTAGCGTTGGCGGCAGCAACGCGGACGGCGGCGAAGATCAATCGCTATGCCACGGAGTATGTGCCGGATGCGCCGGAGATTGCTGGAGCGCCGGTCGATCCGAGGAGGCAGCGGTTGGGCGAGTTGCGGCAGCGCGGTTTCAACCGGCTCTATCAACATGGAAAGGTCGTGGAATTTTCCACGCCGGAATCGCTGCTGGATCTGGATTTTTTACAGCCGCTTTTTATTCTGATCGACCGCATCGTTGTGTCGGCGGAGGCGCGGACGCGGGTTGTGGACGCGGCGGAGACAGGCTATCGCGAAAGCGGAGAGGTCGTTTTCGAAGTTGTGCCAAGGGCCGATGAAAGCGGCGTCGAGGCCGGGGCAAGCGAGCGGCGGCAGTTTCGATTTTCCGGCGCGTATACGTGCAGCCATTGCAACCGCGTCTATCGCGAGCCGGAGCCGCCGCTGTTTTCCTTCAACAATCCTTATGGCGCCTGCGCGCGCTGCGAGGGGTTCGGCAACACCATCGACTTCGACCTGGACCGGATCATTCCGGACAAAACGCGGACGCTGAATGAGGGCGCCATCGATCCCTGGGTGCGGCCAAAGTATCGGCCAATGTTCTCCGAGTTGCGCCGCGCGACGAAAGAGAAAAATCTTCCGTTGGACGTGCCGTGGAAAGACCTCTCGCAGGAACATCGGGATTTCATTCTGAACGGAGATAAATTGTTTCCCGGCATTCGAGGGTTTTTTGCGCACCTTGAACGCAAGAAATACAAGCTGTACGTGCGCGTGTTCCTCAGCAAGTATCGCGGCTATGCGATTTGCCCGGAATGCAACGGCAAGCGGCTGCGGGCGGAGGCGCGCGCGGTACGCATCGGCGACGGAGATACAGGCGGACGCGACATTTGCGACGTGACCGCGCTGACCGTGGGAGAGGCGCAGGCATTTTTTGCGCAGTTGCGGTTGAGTCCGGCGCAGATGGAGATGGCGGGAAGAATCCTGGAGGAAGTCCGCCAGCGGCTGGGTTTTTTGAATGACGTCGGTCTCGATTATTTGTCGCTGGATAGGCTGTCGTCGACGCTGTCGGGCGGCGAGGCGCAGCGGGTGCAACTGGCGACCTCGTTGGGCTCGCAACTGGTGGGCGCGATGTACGTGCTGGACGAGCCGTCGATCGGATTGCATCCGCGGGACACGGGCAGGTTGATCCGAATTCTGGAAGGCCTGCGCGACCTGGGAAATACAATTCTGGTGGTCGAGCACGACGCCGATATTATTCGCGCGGCGGATTATTTGTTAGACCTGGGGCCGGGCGCGGGCGAGTTGGGCGGCAAGCTGCTGGCGTCCGGAACATTGCCGGAGCTGATGAAGTCGCCGAATTCCTTGACGGGAAAATATCTGCGCGGCCAGATTTCCATTCCGATACCGTCGCGGCGGCGCACGCCGGGAAGCGCGTGGCTGCGCCTGACGGGAGCGCGCGCGCACAATTTGCAGTCGGTGGATTGCGAAATTCCGCTGGGCATGCTGGCCTGTATCACCGGCGTATCCGGCTCCGGCAAATCGACGCTGGTGCATGACGTGCTGTATCGCGCGCTGGCGCATCGCCTGGGAGAGGGCGATGTTGCCGACCCGACGCACCTGTACGACACGCTGGAAGGCTCGCAGCATCTGGATGGGGTGGTGTTGGTGGACCAGTCGCCGATCGGGCGCACGCCGCGATCGAACCCGGTGACATACATGAAGGCGTTCGACGGCATCCGCGAGTTGTATGCCTCGCTGCCCGATGCCAGGCGGCGAGGGTATGCCGCCGGATTCTTCTCGTTCAATGTGCCGGGCGGACGCTGCGAGGTTTGCCAGGGCGACGGCACAGTGACAGTCGAGATGCAATTTCTGGCCGATGTGGAACTGCCGTGCGAGGAATGCAACGGCACGCGCTTCAAGGCGGGGGTGCTGGAGATTCGCTACAAGGGCAAGAACATCCACGACGTGCTGAACATGACGGTGAAAGAAGCGCTGCAATTTTTCGCCGGACACATCAAGATCCAAGATCGCTTGCGGGTGCTGGACGATGTCGGCCTGGGTTATGTGCGGCTGGGGCAGTCGGCGACGACGCTATCGGGCGGCGAAGCGCAGCGCGTCAAGCTGGCATCGCATCTGGCCAATGCACGACCGGCAGGCGGCAAGCGCGCGAAGAACCGATTGCTGTACATTCTGGATGAACCGACGACGGGCCTGCATTTCGACGATGTCAGCAAGCTGCTCTCCGCGCTGCGACAGTTGATTGACGGTGGCGGATCGCTGCTGGTGATCGAGCACAATCTGGATGTACTGAAGGCGGCGGACTGGATCGTCGATCTGGGTCCGGAGGGCGGACGGCGCGGCGGCGAGATTGTCGCGGTGGGAACTCCAGAGCAGGTCGCGGCGGTCCCAGGCTCGCACACCGGACAATGGCTGACGCGGGTGTTGAAGCCCTCGAAACAGGTTGCGGCTTTGGTCGCGGCAGGAAAATGACGATGCAAACTTTTATCCTTAGATGCGCGATGGCGGCCGCGCTGTTGCCGGCTGCTGGATGGATGCAGGCGCAGACCACGCCGCTTCCTCCTGGGACCTCCGATCCGGCGGCGAAAGGCCCCGCTTCGACGACCACGTATCTGAGCGAGGCGGAGAATGCAATTGGCCGCCAGCAGTACGAGCAGGCGGTGTCGCTATTGAATCGGGCAGCGGCGAGCGAGCCCGCGGATTCGCCGGAAAGCGCGCGCATTTATTTCGACCGCGGATACGTGGAACAAGCGCAGCATCAGCTTGCCGCGGCGGAGGCCAACTTTCGCAAAGCTGGGTCGATCGATCCGAAGCAGTTTGAGTCTCATGCCGCGCTGGGCCACCTGCTGGCGTCGCAACAAAAATGGGCGGAAGCTCGGCATGAGCTGGAAACGGCAGTGACGCTGCAACCTGCCAGCGGCGATCCGCGCCAGGAAGTGGCCAGCGCCGCGCGCACGCTGGCGCGTGTCGATGCGGAGATGCACGACGATACCGCCGCCAGCGACGCCCTGCTGGTGGCGTTAAAACTGACGCCGGAGCGGACTGACGACATGTTGTTCGCCGCCCAACTGGCGGAAAACGTCGGCGATTACGACGGCGCGGGGAAGGAATATCAAAAGGTCCTGGCTCAAGATGCAAACTCCATCGCTGCGACAGAAGGATTGGCGCGAGCCTTGATTCACCAGGGAAAATTCGCCGACGCTGAGGCTGCGTTGCATCCAGCATTATTGCGGGAGCCGAACGATCCGACATTGCTGGCATTGTCCGTGACTGCGCTGGCCGGGCAAGGAGACATGCAGGCGGCAGTATCGCAACTGGAAGCGCTGCACCAGCAGAACCCCGATCAGCCGGCGGTGACGCGGATGCTGGCCGACCTGTACAGCAGCGCTGGAGAGGCGGACAAGGCAGCGCCCCTGTACCAGCAACTGCTGGTGAGCGATGGACGAGATCCTGGCCTGCTGACCGCTACGGCAGAAAACATGATGCATCAAAAACAATGGGCGCAGGCGGTGGAGACATTTCAGAAGTCGCTGCAGATCCAGCCGACGCAGGAGGACGCGTGGAGCGGGCTTGCCTTTGCCGCGTGGAGAGACGGGCAGTACCCGCTGGTGCTGACGGCGCTGGACCGTCGCGCGCAAACATTGAACGATAGCGCGGCGACGTTGTTTCTGCGGGCGACGGCGCTCGACCATCTGCATCGGACGAAACAAGCGATTTTGTATTATCGGAAATTTCTAAACGCGGCCCAAGATCAATTTCCCGACGAAGAGCGAGAGACACGGCAACGGCTGAAGGCGCTGGAGAAATAGGCGGCGATTGTCTCGCGCGACGACGCGGTTGGAGAGTGCCTGGCGCCGGATTCGAGGCGCCGACATCGCGCATAAAAATTCTCTACAATCGAGACTGGAACCAACCGCAGAAGGGAACCTCGCATTGACCGCATCGCCCCCAGCGCTTCTTCCCATGCTGGAACCCGACTCCGTCGCTCCAACGTCCGGACTGCGCCTGCAAGACATTTTTTCCACGGAGTATCGACGCCTGCGTCCGCGCGCTCCCATGCCGCTGTTTGATATCAGCTTCTACCCGTTCACTGGCGTGAATACGACCATCCGGCTGCGCCAGGGCACGGCATTTGTGCGACTTTCCGACATGCTGGAAGGCGCGCCGGACAGCGTGACGCGGGCGATTGCGCACATCCTGCTGGCGAAGCTGTATCGCAAGCCGATTGAGCCCGTCCATGCCAACCGCTATCGTCGGCATCTAGGAAGCGAGGCGGTGATTCGCCGGGCGGAAATGGTGCGACGCAGCCGCGGAAGAAAAAATATTTCTACGGCGCAAGGGCATTATTACGACCTGGACGAAGTCTTCGATCGTCTGAACCGACAATTTTTCAATGGGCTGCTGGGCAGGCCGGTGTTGACCTGGAGCGCGCACTCCGCGCGTCGGCAACTGGGCCATTACGATGCGGCGCACAATACCATTGTAGTCAGCCGCGTGTTCGACCGCCCGGACACGCCGCGCTATGCGGTGGAGTACCTGGTGTTTCACGAAATGCTGCACCTGAAACATCCGGTGCGGATGCGCGGCGGACGGCGATGCGTGCATTCACGCGAATTCCAGCAGGAAGAGAAGATGTTTCCACAACTGGAACAGGTGAAGGAATTTCTGAAGCGGCTGTGAACGTCTAGGTCTCTGACCGCGTGATTTCGTGTTTTGCGATTGAGGGCCATGGCATCCCAGGTTTCGGAATCGAGACCTGGGGCACCCGGCAGCGAAGAATCCAGAGGGTGATAGCGGCGTCTACTCAGCGAATGTTGTCTGGATTCTCCACTCCGGTCGCCGCGGCTACCTCAGGGCGACAGAATTTCCCATCCCAGGATCGAGGGCACCGCTTTAGCTGGGGACGGTGTGGGTGGCTGGTTTGGCCATGTGCTTTCGCGATTGCGCGGTGGTGTGCGGATGCCGTTGCGCCCAGACAATCAAAATCGCTCCGGCGACGACAGAGCCGATGCTGGCGACCTGGGCGTTGCTCATGCCGAAATAGATCTTCGGATTGATGCGGACAAACTCCACCAGAAAACGGGCCAATCCGGTCCAGACCAGATACTCGCCGGTAATCAACCCGACGGGCTTGTCGACCCTTCCCCGCTGCCACAGATACCAGGCGATGAGAAGGGCGGCGATGAATTCATACACGGGGGTTGGCTGCACGCGCTGCAAGGTGGGGACCAGGCCGTGCGGAAAAGCGACGCCCCAGGGCAACGAAGTTGGAATGCCGTAGTCGCCGTCTCCAGAGGTGAGACATCCGATGCGGCCCACGCCATAGCCGACCGCGGCCGCGGGCGCCGTCAAGTCCAGCATACTGAGCGCGCCGACCTTGGCGACGCGCCCTTGCCACATCAAGACCAGAATGGCTGCGACCAAGCCGCCGAACCAGGCAAATCCGGCCCGGTCCAGCAGGAGTTGCAGCGGAATCCGCATCAGCAAATCAGGCGTCTCGAACACATGCCACAACTTTGCGCCGACGATGCCGGCCACGGTAACCAGGGCAGTGACGTTGATGGCGTCGGCCTCGACGCCTTTGCGCTGGAAGTTTTTATACAACACCCAGCAGCCGGAGACCGCGGCCAGCCAAAGCAGGATGCCGAAGGTGCCGATTTGAAAACGCCCAAGATGAATGAATGGATACATGCGGACAGGATTCCCCAGATTTCCAGTATAAGTGACGGGGCCGAATTCCATTTTTGCGGGGGGTCTGCGGCCAATTCATCGACGGCTCACGCAATCTTCAAGATTTCGTCCTACAATCAACGGGGGAATTCTGCGTTCATGACTGAGCCACCTAACAGGCAGGCCCTCGAGTGTTTTTTGACCCGCCGTCAGATCCAGCAGCGGGTCAGCGAGTTGGGGACGGAAATCAGCCGCGATTTCGCCAGACGGGAGGTGGTGCTGGTGGGCGTGCTGAAGGGCGCGGCGCCGTTTGTGGCCGACCTGGCCCGGGCCATCACAGTGGACTGCACGTTCGACTTTCTTGCCGTTGCAAGCTATGGCATGGCAACGCGTTCCAGCGCCGTTCGGCTGATCAAAGACGTTGACCAGCCGATTGAAGGCAGAAACGTGGTCCTGATAGAGGACATTCTGGATACCGGGAGGACACTTTGCTACTTGAAAAATATGCTGCTGGCGCAGGGGCCCGCTACACTGAAAATCGCGGCGTTTCTGGACAAGCCTGAAAGGCGCCTGTGCAAAATCCAAGCGGATTACGTTGGCTTCGCGATTCCCAATCGTTTTGTGGTCGGGTATGGCATGGATTTCGCCGAACGGTACCGCAACCTGCCGGACATCTGGTTTATGCCCGAAGACGTCCCCACCGATGCGGGAGAGTAGTAGGCTGATTCTGCGTCCAACGTTGTAGACGGGAAAATGTTGTCGACAGGAAAAATCGGTTTATGAGCGCTTCTTCTTCCCCCGAACTTGCAGACGAATTTGAAATCTCCAGCTTCGATGTCGCGGGCTTTGCCGCCAATGCGCTCCGCGACTGGCAAAGCCTGACGGCGACGCTGGACCACACACTATTGAAACCCGAAACCACCGCTGCCGACGTGCTGCGGCTGTGCGAGGAAGCGCTGCATTATCGCTTCGCGTGCGTGAGCGTGAATCCTTGCTGGATCGCGCTGGCGCACAGCGCCCTCTCCGGTTCCGGCGTGGCGGTCGGCTCCGTGGTGGGGTTTCCCCTGGGAGCTTCCCTGACCCACAACAAGCGCGAAGAGGGCGAGACCGCCTTGCGCCTGGGAGCGCGAGAGTTGGACATGGTGATCCATATCGGCGCGCTGAAAAGCGGCGACAATGCGACCGTGCAGAGCGACGTGCGCGCCATGGTGGAGTTGGCGCACGATGCGGGCGCGCAGCTCAAGGCGATCCTGGAAACATGCCTGCTGACGCTGGAAGAAAAGCTGCGCGCCTCGGAAATCTGCGTGGCTGCGGGAGTGGACTTTCTGAAAACAAGCACCGGTTTTTCTACCGGCGGCGCGACTTTGGAAGACGTCAGCCTACTGCGTGGCGTGGCCGGAGGCCGTTGCGGCGTGAAGGCGGCCGGCGGCATTCGCACGCTGGATGCGGTCCGCGACATGCTGGAGGCGGGCGCCAGCCGGATCGGCACCTCTTCCGGCGTAGCGATTGTGGAGAGCTACAGGGAGCAACAGCGCGCGGTACAGGAATATCTTTCCGAACAGGGCGCGGCATCCTCCCAATAGCGGCGACCGCAACGCCGGTCTCCGCGGAAATCCTGTGGAACTCATCGTGCCCCACTACGCTATTCTGAAGGGCAGGCCATGAGTCCCAACAAACGCAAATCCGCATCCGAAAATGTCGCGCCCGATGCGCGAGGAACTGCGCCTGAGCAGGCGGCAACCCATCCCGATGCGTCCGCGCACCCAGGCGAAACCGAGGCCAAGGACGCCGTCGTTTCCAAATCGACTGCGGAACATCACGCCTATGAAGGCGACTATCGCCCGGCTTCCGCCGTAGCGCTTCGCAACGAACCGAGAATTGATGCCGTGCAAGGCGACTTCCTGACCCGGCTGGCGGATGCGCTGAATACCACGCTGGACCTGCAGACGCTGCTGCATCGGGTGGCGGACCTGGTGCGCGCCGTGATCGAATACCGCATCTTTGCCATTCTGCTGTTGAACGACCGCACCAACGAATTGCGGATGCGTTTCCAGATCGGCCACTCCGCGGATGTGGAACGGATGCGCATTCGCATGGGCGAGGGAGTGGTTGGGCAAGTGGCCGAGCGCCGGGAGGCGATGCTGATCAACGATGTCAGCGCGCTTTCCAACTACATCGACGCGAATTCTCAGGTGCGGTCGGAGCTTGCGGTGCCGCTGGTGACCAAGAACCGTGTCATCGGCGTGATCGATATCCAGTCCGAGCAGCCCGATTATTTTCGCCCGGAGCACCTGCACCTGCTGCAACTGACGGCCTCTCGGGTGGCCATTGCGGTGGAAAACGCGCGGCTCTACACGCGCATTTCGCGGCAGGCGCAGTCGCTGGAATTGCTGCACGAAATCAGCCGGGAGCTGACTTCCATTCTGGACCCGGAGCAGTTGCTGGAGCGGGTGGGAAAATTGCTGCAGCGGGTGATTCCCTACCAGATGTTCGCCATCTGGATGCTGGATGAGAAAACGAACATGCTGATCCATCGTTTCTCGATCCGATTCGGAAAAACGGACAACTCATTTTCCGAGCCGGTGCCGCTGCAGCGCGGACTGATTGGCGCGGCGGTAAGCACGCGGCAGACGATCACGGTGGGCGATGTGCGCAGCGATCCGCGCTACATCATGGTGCATACGGAAACGCGGTCGGAAATGGCGGTGCCGCTGATCTACAAGGGCAAAGTGCTGGGCGTGCTTGACCTGGAGCATACGCGGCCCCATTTTTTCAACGAAGACAATGTTCATGCGGTGAGCACATTGGCGGCCCAGTTGGCGATCGCAATGGAAAACGCCGGGCTGTATCAACGGCTGGCGCAGGAAGAACAGCGTCTGGAAGAAGACCTGGCGATGGCGCGCAAGGTGCAATTTCGGCTGATGCCGCAAACCGTGCCGGAGCCTGCCAATGCGGAGGTGGCGGCGCGTTTCGTTCCGGCGCGCACCATTGGCGGCGACCTGTACGATTTTCTGGACTACGGCGGCGGGCGCACCGCCATTGTGCTGGGAGATGTGAGCGGCAAAGGCGCGGCGGCCGCGCTGTATGCGGCGCTGGTCAGCGGCATCATGCGTTCCCTGGCGGCGCAGAAGCCGACACCGGCGCAGATGCTGGAGCTGCTGAACGAGCAACTGCAGGAACGGAAACTGGATGCGCAATACGTCACCATGTTGTTTGCGATCTGGAACGACAACGACAGGACCCTGCAGGTGGCCAATGCGGGCGCATGTCAGCCTCTTTTTTGCCGCGCCAAGGGAGTGGAAGCGATCCAGGCGACGGGCATTCCGCTGGGCATGTTTTCGGATGTCGAATACGAAGAATTCACGCTATCGACGCAGCCCGGCGACATGCTGGTGTTTTATTCCGACGGCATGATCGACGCGGAAAACGATCGCGGCGAAATGTTCGACATGGAACGGCTGACGACTGTGCTGGAAAACAATCGGCATTGCTCCGCCTCCACCATGGTCGCCAACATCCTGAAAGAAGTTTCCGGGTTTCAGGGGACGGTGGAACATTTCGACGACGAAACGGCGATCGCGCTGCGCGTGATCGATCCGAAGAAAACGGTGGAGTGCTAACGCGCTGCTTGTGGTGGCATTAGGCGCGCAGCACAAAGCGGGAACGCATGTCCTCGCCGTACCACATGATGTAGTTGGTGCCCCATGCGTTGTTGAAGAGATTGACGTGCATGCCGCTGGAGAGGTCGGGCTGGTCCTTCGAGAAATTCAGCGGTGATTTTTTACCCATGGCGACCAGCGGCGAGTCGATCGGCTCGACAACGAAAGACCCGCTGTCATCTTTGTAACTGAAGTGCGTGGAGACGGCGTGCATTTGCCGGCTCCCGCCTCGCACAACGTCGAAGGGCGAAACCTGTTCGCCCGACTTTTCGAGCATCCATCCTTTCGGGTCGGAGACCACCGGATTAAATGTGAGCCACAACGATTCCGGCAGACGCGTCGCCGGTTTCTGAAGCGCATAAACATTCAGGTGGATCGCAGGCTCCGCATCCGGCAGCAGCCATTCCATATACAGCTTTTGCGGGAACGCTGTGCGTCCTGATTGCTGCGCTTCGGGATCGCGAATTTCCAACTGCGCGAGGATGTGTTGGCCCTGCGCATCTTTCAGCGAACGCAGATCGACAAGGGATGGCTGCCACTCTTGATTCCTGGCGCCAAAGCGTTCGATGTTCGGCTTGCCCAGATCGAAACTCAACCACTCCGCCTTGATGACGGTATAGTCCTTGAGATATTGCACGTAGTCTTCGTGAGAAAGAGTCTGATACGAAAACAGGGCCAGGGGATGATTGGGCGATGCCCATTCCCTGCCCGTTTTTTTGTTGCGAAGGCGGTGGATCGCGCCCGTTTTCGGATCGAACTGAAGAACGAAGTGCGGGCTTTCTACTTCTTGCGACGCGGCCATGACAGTGCCGCCAGTGAGTTGCGGCGCCTTCGGCTGCAGGTTGCGAACTGCATCCTCCGCCTGGGAACGCAGCGGCGAGGGAAGCCGCCCAATTCCATCGAAGAGGTCCTTGCGCTTTTCTTCCCAGCTGAACGCGACGACCTTGTAGTTTTTCGTATCGAGAACCTCGGTCAGATCCTGAGGCGTTTGATGGTCGTAGTCGAGCCACGTTTTTGTGTCCGTGCCCCAGGTGTGTTCTGCCTCCAGGCCAACGGAGCGCAGCAGAGCAACGTCTGTAGCATCGCCGATGCGGAATTTTTTCTGTCCAATCCAGGAGTTGCGGAGACGGGCCACTTCGCGATATCGGGCCAGCTTGAGCGGATCGCTGGAAACGCCGTAGGTCCAGGTGTCGCCGATTTCCTGCGTGACAACAGGCAGTTGATTCCGATACGGCTCGACGGCGTTCGCAATTTCCGTCAGGCCGGCGGCGTGAATCTCCGCGTTGGGGAAGCGTTTGCCCATCTCGGAATACATGCTGACGATTTCGTCCGGCGAGTGTGGGCCGCTGTTATCGTTGCGAACGATGATTGAAATTACCAAGTTGGAACCGGGAACCTGAACCATGCCACCATAGCCGAGGTGATACATCACGACGAGGCTACTGCCGCTCAAATCTTTCCAGAGGAAGAGGGGCGGAACTTCCGCAGGCGTGCAACCGCCGTTGACGCCAATATCAAGAAATTTGACGCCTTGCGCGGCCAGCGGCGCGATCAATCCACGCGTGTGGCCGGGAACATCGGTCATCTTCGCGCCGGTGGTGGTGCGTCCAAAGCGACGATCCAGGGAATGCGACAGACCGATGCTACCTGCAATCATCGATGGATCCATCAGTTCCGTCTGCCAACTGAACGGCAGCGCGTGCCATGCAATATCGCCCTGCGCGATGGCCTGCTCCATGCGCCTGAGGTCTTGCGTGGAGGCTTGTTCCAGATATTCGTAGACCAGCCACGATCCGGTAGTCCACACGTAGGGGCGACCTCCAGTGCGGCGCTGGTCGCTGGCGAGCCGAATTGCAGTTGGGAAATAATCCGAGAAGTACCAATCTTTCACCATAGCTTGCGTGGCGATGAACCCAGCGTCGAAATGGCACTTGAACATCATTAGAACGCGCTTCACGTCAGGCTGCGGCGTGGGCGCATAGGAAGGGTTCTGGAGCGCAAACGCTGTCCCTGGATCCAATATCGAAGCACCGCCCAAGGCAACAACAGACTTGATGAAATCGCGACGCTGCATATCGGCATCCCCAGGCGAAAAATCGAAAAGCAGGATCATTCTACACACATCCGCCGAGCAGGTACGGGGCGTATACCGATGTGGCGGGCGAACACAGTGCGTACGAGGATTCGACGGGTTGAACGCGCGAGCTTAGTTGCCGGTGGCGGAGGGCGATGCGGCGCTCGACCGCGGCAATGCGCGCAGGCGTTGCAACTCGTGGGTCAGCAGATCGCGCTGGGATGCGTTGACGCTGGGCAATTGCAGGTAGATTTCCAGTTCATCGGCGGCGCACGCGTTGTCTCCCATGGTCAGCAGGACGCTGGCGCGCAGCAGGTGCAGCGGAGCGAAGTCCGGGGGCGCGGACAGCGCGGCGCGATTCGTCCACTCCAGGCATTGCTGGACGTTTTGCAGACCCGCCTCCGCCCGCGCCCACTGATATGCGACCTGCCAGGTTTGTTGTTCCCGCGGCCGGACATGGCGCAGAGCGGCCGCCGCGTCGGAGTAACGGCCAAGATAATTCTGCGCGGTAGCGAGAATGACATAGGCCTTTTCATCGGAGGCGTTGCTCCGGATGGCTTGCGCGGCTTCCGCGGATGCGCGCTCAAACTGCTGCTGCACGAGCGCCGCGGTTGCGGCCAGGGCGGATGCGTCGGCGAATTTGGGGTCGATCTGGAGAGCGCGAAGGGCGTCTTTTTCGGCGGCGATGGCATGTCCACGGTGCAGTTCCGTCACAGCGCGATCGTAGAGATGCATGGCTTCCGGTAAGATTGCGGATTCCGTGAGGTTGCTGGAAGGCGTGAGGAGGCGCGCGCCGAATTGAGACGATCTCTCGGCATTCGCGTTCTGGCCCGCACTCTGGGGAAGCGTCTGAGGGACTGCCAGGCAGGCGAAGGCGAGTGCGCCGGCGATACTTAACTTGAACGAATCGATCTTCAACATGGCAACCTCACTGGGGACAGCCGTCGATGTCGAGGCTGCCGCGTTACACCTGTGCTTATGCTGCGGCAAAGGGGCGAAGTTTTCACGAGGGAATCGGTTCGGGGTACGATGAGATTTCCGGTTTGGTTCGAGCAGTCCCAAAATGGAACGCGGGCGAAAGTGCCGCAATTTTTTTCGTTGCGGCGATCAGAAACATTGAAGGAGAAATTTCTTTGTTACCTATGAAGTCGTTCACTGCTCTATCGCCTGGTTCGACGCGCATCGTAACTCCCGCAAGGAATGTGCTGGGGAGTCTGCGCCTGCCGGGGGACAAAAGCATTTCGCATCGTTATGCGATGTTGGCGGGGTTCGCCGAAGGCACG
The DNA here is from genome assembly GCA_021791935.1 of Acidobacteriota bacterium. Classification (GTDB taxonomy): domain Bacteria; phylum Acidobacteriota; class Terriglobia; order Terriglobales; family Acidobacteriaceae; genus JAKAAZ01. The sequence goes on along the minus strand of JAJYVR010000001.1, from coordinate 19,035 downwards.
TCGCGCCTGACGAATTTTTCCAGCGGGGCGGACCCGCACAGCACCTTGGCCTGCATGGAGCAGTTGGGCGCGCGCGTCGAACGCAATGAGAACGGCGCGATCGCCATTGGCGGATGCGCGGGCGAATTTCGTGAGCCGCAGGCGGCGCTGGACTGCGGCAATTCCGGCTCCACAATGCGGATGCTGGCGGGATTGCTGGCGGCACAACCGTTTCGCTGCACGCTGGTGGGCGACGCTTCCCTGAGCCGGCGACCGATGGAGCGCATTCGCACGCCGCTGACGGCCATGGGAGCGCGGCTTGAATTGACGGAGGGTCACGCGCCGGTAACGATCCACGGCGGTCCGCTGCGCGGGCTGGATTACCAGACGCCGATTGCCAGCGCACAGGTGAAGACGTGCCTGTTGTTCGCCGGATTGCAGGCCAGCGGCGCCACGCGGGTGCATGAGTCGGTACACACGCGCGACCACGGCGAGCTGGCGTTGCGGGCGTTTGGGGCGCAGGTGGAGCGGAGCAAGCTGACGGTCGGCATCGCCGGTGGGCAGAGGCTGCGCGGCATCGATGCCAGCGTGCCGGGCGACCTTTCCTCGGCGGCATTTTTTCTGTGCGCGGCGGCGTTGTTTCCGGAGTCGAACCTGGTGCTGGATGGGGTGGGGATGAATCCCACGCGGGCGTCGTTGCTGGATGTGTTGCGCGGCCTGGGGGTCGGGTTGAATGTGCTGGAGTTGAATGGGCAGCACGCGGAGTTGGTGGGCACGCTGCAGGTGGTGGGCAACCCGAATGGGCTGGTGGGCGCGGAAATCAGCGGTACCATGTCGGCACAATTGATCGATGAGCTACCCGTGCTGGCAGCGATTGCGCCGTATACGCGGGAAGGGGTCCGCATCCGCGATGCGCGGGAATTGCGGGTGAAGGAATCCGACCGGATTGCGCTGGTGGCGAAGAACCTTCGCGCCATGGGAGCCAAGGTGGAGGAATTCGAAGACGGTTTGGACGTGGCGGGAGGACAAACGCTGCATGGCGCGGAGATCGATGCCGGGGACGACCATCGCATTGCAATGGCGTTCGCCGTAGCGGCGTTGCGGGCGACCGGACAGACAGAAATTCACGGAGCCGAGGCGGCGGCGATTTCATTTCCGGAGTTTTTCGATTTTCTGGATCGGATCGCCGAGCGATAGCGGGAAGGATTCGATTCCCACCCTTCGCAAAAGCGCGAAGGATGAGGCACCCGGCGTCAATGAACCGTCGGAAAATTTACAACCCTTGCGGGCCTGGAGTGGCGGGAGCGGGGGTCACGGTATTGGCCCCATTCGGCCCCTGGGCGGGATGCAGCGGCTCGGGCGTTGCTTCCGGCTGGGGCGCTTCCAGGCCGGGCACGTTCGGCGCCTGGGAGATATTTCCCGTGGCCGCATCTTCAATGTTGATGCCATATTTCTGCAACGTATCGGCGACCAATTCCGAGAGCGCGGCGCGGTCCACGGCGTAGGTGGTTTGCGCAGCGATCAGATTGTCCTCCGCGGCCTCCAGGTTGCGCGTCTGGGACAAAACATTGGCGGTGGTGGAGGCGCCGAGGCGATATTTTTTCTGCTCGGCATCGAGACTCTGCACCGCGTATTGCCGGCTGGCCTCGGCGGACTGCACCTGGGCGCGATCGTTCTGCAGCGCGTAGATCTGGTTGGTGACCTGCATCCTGAGCTGTACGTACAACTGCTGCAGGCGCATCTGCGACTGGCGGTATTCGAGTTGTGCGCGGTCTGCCTGCGCCTCCGCCTGGCGATTGCGGAGCGGCACGGTGAAATTGAAGCCGACGCCTTTGTTCGGGCCTGAACTGTTGAACAAATGGCCGACCACGGTGCTGTAGGGGATGTTGAGTCCCGGCGTGCCGGTGCACGGATCGAAGCCGAGCGATTTGATGAGTCCGCACGTGATCAGCGGGTTCTTCGATCCGCCGATGGCCTCGGCACCATAAAATGCGTACACGTCGAGTACCGGGAGCAACGCATTCTTGACGGACTTGAGGGTGATCTCCTGATTTCTCAGGGCGAGGACCGCCTGCTCGACGTTGGGACTGTCGGCATAGGCTTCCTGGACCAGTTCTTCGACCGGCTTCTCTTCCTCGGAGGTGCGCATCAGGGAGACGCGATCGGTTGGAATGACGGGCGCGGCAGCGAAAGTAGGGTCGTCGAGATTGCGGGCAATGGCCTGCTTGACGATGAGCTGCTGATATTCGAGCTTGGTCTTGGATGAGATCAAAGCCTGCCGGTCGCTGGCGACCTGGGCATTTGCATTGACGACATCCAGAGGGGCAAGCGTTCCGATCTGCAATTGCTTCCGATCGTCGGAGAGTAGCTGGGTCGATTGTTTCAGCGCCCCTTCTTTGGCCTTTTCATCCTGATACGCGCCCACCAGCCCCCAGTAGATGTTCTCGATCTGGTCGATGGTGTAGAGCAACTGGGCGCGAAAGGCGGAATCGGTAATGCGGCGGTTGTTCTTGGTGATGGCGATATAACGGCCGTTCACCGTCCATCCGAAGCCTTGCAGCAGGTGCTGGGTGACCTGGGCGTTGAAGTTTGTCGTGATTGCGGGGCTGTAGAAGTTGCCGAAGATCGAGTTCATGTCGCTGGTGCTGCGGTTGTTGTCGAAGGTGAGGGCAAACGTCTCGCCCGGCAGAAACCCTTGCGAATAATTGAAGTTGTATTCATTCGTGTTCGAATTCAGTTGAAACGTTCCGGTAAGGAACTTGGAAGTCTGGGGAATATAGGCCCGCTGCAGTTGCACGGTGCCGGACACGACCGGATCGAGCGGCTCGATGGGCACGTCGAGCGGGCCCGAACCAAGAGTGGTCGAAGTGATTCCATTGGGGCCGGAGCCGGCGCCGCCGGCACCCACCGAAGTCCCGCCTGGGCCGCCGCCCGCGGCACCGGTGGTCTGGATGGTGGTTGCGGTGGTGGTGGCGGTCGAACTGGTGTTGCCGGTGGTGGCGGCTGGCGCGGCACTCGCCACCGGACTGGTGCTGCCGCCCAGCGTGCCCGTCACCAGGCCGGTATTCACGCCGAGGAACGAAAGGCCGGAGCGGGCGCGGAGAAGATCGGTGTCGGCGATGTCCAGGTTGTAGCGGGCAATGGCGATGTCGAAGTTGTTTTGCAGCGCCAGCAGGATGGCGTCATCCAGGCTGAGATAAATCTTGCCGTCTTTGTACAGCGTATCGATCCGCGGGGAGTTGCTGAGCCGGGGCGGAGGGACAGTCGATTGCGTATAGACGGAAAATGGATTTGGGAGCTGCGATTTTCCTCTGGAATAATCGTGGCTGGTGGGGCGCAGAGAATAAGGCTCGGTATAGTTGGGGGCGGGCGTGGCCACGGTGGCCGCCGCCACGGCGGGAGCATTCGGCAGGACGCTGCTGGAACTCTGCGACTGAGCGCTGGCCACCGGCATCACCAGGTTCAGCATCATCAACCCGACCACCCATCCACTCTGCAAGTCCTTCGTCTTCACGTTTGCCCTGCCCTTCTTTGCCTCACAAAAATTTCCTGTTCCACCGGTGCGATTGAACGGCAATCGCAGCTTCTACAAGCGAACCGAACGCCATGATCCTGGAATGCAGAGAAGCGTGGCCGATGCTTGTCGGATGGAAAGCCCTCCCATTCGATGGCGCTGGAGGGCCTCCAGCTTCGGAAATCTCTCCGTCCTGGCGCGAGTCCGCAGAGCGTTTTGAGAAAAAGACGACAAAACGGCGGTCCCCACAAGCAAGCGTCGTTCTCCATTCGCGTTCTATGAATTGGGTACGAGATTTCCGGCTGGATGGTTCCCGTCGATTCCCAAGCAAAATGTTTTACCAAACAAAACTGCCCGGAGACTTCTCCAAATTCCAACCAAAGCACAAATTTCCAGGCAATCGACAAAGCCGTCACGCGAGCATCGCATGTCGAGCCAGAGCAACCATGTGTAATCTGCTAACGAGGATGAGTATATCGCAGCAGAATGGGCCGCCGCGCACATTGCCGCCCCTTGGATGGACGATCGGCGAGAGCGACAGAGGGAACGTCACAAGGAACAGAACGCTAGAGCATTTTTGCAGTTGCTGCAATGCGGACATTGCGCTATCCCACCCTAGCTACGCTAGGATTGAGGGCACCCAAACATTACGCTATCTGTGAAAATGCTCTAAAAAGAGCGAGCACGCGGAGACACCGCAACACAGCAGGGACGAAGGCGGCCATGCAAGCGAACGAGAGCGGGAAAGAAAGCAACATCTGGAAACTGACTCTGGCGTACGACGGAACGGAATTCCACGGCTGGCAGATCCAGCCGGGGAGCCCGACCGTCCAAGGCACGCTTGCCGATGCAATCCGCATGGTTACGGGAGAGGCGGTGTTGCCGCAGGGATCGGGACGGACCGACGCGGGCGTCCACGCGTGGGGACAGGTGGCGAGTTTTTCGCTGCGGGCGGCCATCCCGGCGGAAAATTTTCAGCGCGCGTTGGATCGCGTGCTTCCGGCCGCCATTCGTGTCCTCTCCGCGGAGCAGGCGGCGGCAGGATTCCACGCCAGGCACAGCGCGGTCGGCAAGGTGTATCAATATCGCATCTTTCACGGAGGCGTTTGCTCCCCATTTTTGGCGCGCTATGTTTCCCTCTGCAGGTGGCCGCTGGATTTGGAGGCGATGCAGCGAGCGGCGGACATGATTGTGGGGGAACACGACTTTACTTCTTTTGCCGCGTCCGATCCGGACCGCGCCGCGCGGATGGCAGACGAGAAAACGGGCGGCGGTGGCAGCGATACGGCGCAAGATAGGTCCACTGGGCCGGTTTGCAATAATGTCCGCCGCATCGAGACTTCCCAGTGGACACGAGAGTCTGTACTTCTCTTGCCCGGCGCGCTGGGAGCGATGCTGAGTGGGCCGGGGGCAGATTCATCCGGCGACGCGATCGGTGGCGATGCCGGGGAGATTCTCACCTATACGGTGAGCGGCAACGGATTTTTGCATCACATGGCGCGCAACCTGGTGGGAACTTTTATCGAGGTAGGCCGCGACCGCATGGCAGCCACGGAGATGGGTCGTATTCTGGGGGGCCGCAATCGCGCCTTGGCGGGTCCAACCGCAGCCGCCAGCGGATTGTGTCTGATGAAGGTCCTCTACTGAATTGAATCGCAGCGGCATTCGCCGACGCGTCCGGGTGGAACGACCTCGACAGCAGGTCCCTCCACTACGCTGCGCTCCGGTCGGGATGACAGATCTTTTGAGGGATGACAGATCTTTTGAGGGATGACAGATCTTTTGAGGGATGACACGGTTTTTGTGGCGGCGTGTGACGGCGGTTTCAGCGATTTCAATCTTGTTATTGCCGTCGAGACGCCATTCCATGCGATGCTAAATCACATACGTTGCCACCGACCCTTCCCATCTCGGCGTTTCAGACCGTCAGCCGACTGGCCGGACGGCCGGCGGTGCATCGCGCGTTTCAGTGGTTTCATTTGCAGGAAACGCAGTTGCGGGAGTGGCATCGGCAGGTGGCGGCCATCGCCGCGCCGCCGTTCGGGGAGGCGGCCCGGGCGAATTGGGTAGAGGAGCGGTTTCGAACGCTGGGACTGGAAGAGGTCCGGATCGACGAGTGCGGCAACGCGTTGGGATGGCTGCGGGCGGGCGATGACTCGACCGAAAAAGATGCCGAAGAGTTACGGCCATGCACCTTGTTGTCCGCGCATCTCGACACGGTGTTTCCGGCTGAGGCGATCGGCGAACCGGTGCAGGATGGAAGCCGCCTGACGATTCCGGGGGCGAGCGACAACTGCGCCGGGATTGCCGCGCTGCTGGGAATTGCCGCGGGCATGCGCGCCGCCGGGTTGAAGCCGGCGAGCGACATCCTGTTTGCGTGCAATGTAGGAGAGGAGGGAGAGGGCAATTTGCGCGGAATGCGCCATCTGTTCGCCGACCGGCACATTGCCATGCTGATTCGTTTCGCAGTCATTCTTGATGGCGCTGGGACGGACACGATTGTCACTCAGGGGTTAGGCAGCAAGCGTTTTCGCATCGGAATCACCGGGCCTGGCGGCCATTCCTGGAGCGATGCCGGCACGCCGAACCCGGTGCTGGTGCTGGCGAACGCCCTGGCGGAGATTGGCAGGATCGAATTGCCGGCTGCGCCGCGAACGACGTGGAACATCGGGCGCATCGAGGGCGGAACTTCCATCAACGCGATTCCGCAGCATGCGGAGGCGCGCATCGATACGCGCTCGACCGACGCGGCGGCCCTGTTGCGATTGGAAGAGAACATTTATCGGGCCGTGAAAGCCGCCGTCGAAGCTGCCAATCGCGCCGCGAACGCGGCGAGCGGAAACCCGACCGTGGGTCCAATCCAATTTGCCATGGAACCGATCGGCGAGCGGCCCGCGGCGACGCTCCCAGACGATGCGCGCATTCTGACAACGCTGCGAGCGGTCGACCGACACCTGCAGATCCAGAGCCACACCGGGGTTGCTTCCACCGACGCGAACATTCCGCTCTCCTTGGGAGTGGAGGCGGTCAGCCTGGGCAGCGGCGGCAGCGGCGGCGGCGTCCACACCCTGCGGGAGTGGTTCGACGCCGGCGGACGCGACCTGGCGCTGCGGCGGATTTTGCTGCTGTTGCTGGCGCTGGCGCAGACGGAACTGTAACTCAATTCGCAAACCTCCGAGCCTATGAATGAATCTTCGATGACGACCGGCGCAGGTTCGCCGAAAATTTCGCGCAATGCGATGGCGCATCTGTCGATGTTGGCCGTGGTCATGCTTTGGGGCGCGATGTTCGTGGTGATCAAGGAAGCGCTGGCGGAAATCGCGCCGCAGTGGTTCAACGCAATCCGCATGGCGATCGCGTTTGCCTGCCTGGCGCTGGTCTATCGCAGGCAATGGCGGCAGCTTACTCGAGAGGGGTGGCTGTTTGGCGCCGCCGCGGGGGGCAGCCTGGCCATCGGGTATGTGTTTCAGACGCAGGGCCTGGTGTATACGACGGCGACGAATTCCGCCTTCATTACGGCGCTGGTGGTGGTGATTGTTCCTATCCTGGCGACGATTCCAGGGATGCGGCCTCCGGACCACGGTACGCCGGAGTGGACGGCGTGGGCCGGCGCTTTGGTGGCGTTGCTGGGGGTTGCACTCTTGATGCTCCCCGCCCACGCGCGCTGGACTTCTCTTTTCCAGGCTGGAGGACAGGAAGGCCTTGGGAACCTGCTGACCCTGGTTTGCGCGGTTGGATTTTCGCTGTATGTGATCGCGCTGGCCCACGCTGCCGGCAGGGCCAACTTTGAGCAGTTGATTTTGCTACAGATCGGGTTCGCCATGGTCTTTTTGACGATTGGCGCGCTGATCATGGAACCCCCCAGCGCGAGTACGCTGGTCCATCTACTTGCGCCGGGAGGTCCCCTGCGGCAGCCGCTGGTTCCGCTGTCGCTGCTGGTCGCCGGGGTTCTGGCCACAGCAGTGGCCTTTGGCGTCCAGACCTGGGCGCAACAGGCGATCCCGGCGGCGAATATCGCCGTGATTTTGACGTTGGAGCCGGTATTCGCGTGGCTGACAGCGTTTGTTGCGCTGAAGGAAAAGCTGGAGCTTCGCCGCGGCGTGGGAGCGATCCTGGTGCTATTCGGCATCGTAACGGCCGAGATTCTGCCCCGCTGGCGACGGCGGAGACGGCAAAACGGGACGGGCGGCGCCGCGCTGGGTATCTGACCGCCGGTTGTTGTTCCTTGCCGTCGCAACCCCAGGTCTCAAAGTCGAGACCTGGGGTACCCGCGTCTCGCTGGGTAAAAATCCTTGAAAGGAAAGATGCTCCGGTTTGGCAAGATTCTGCGTCTAACAATCTAAGCCGTCAATTTTCAGGGCGCGCTGCCGCTGTGGCGGGCGCTTAGGGCGAAGCCGTATACTGAGGCTTGCATGTCTCATCGCACTTTAGGTTCCTACTGAATACAGAACGAGGTTCGACACCCCATGAACGTTTGGAAAGTTTGGATCGGTAAATTTCGCACGCGCCGCTTAAGTTTTACCTTCGCGATTCTCGCGACGCTGTCTGCCGGCATTCTCATCGGGTCTGTCGTGGCCCACGGAGTCGACGGAAAAGAGACCAAGGTCGGCAGCTCGGATGCTCAACCGCTTCAGATCCCAAGTCCGGTCAATTTGTCGACCACGTTTACCCAGATCGTGAAACAGGTGGGTCCGGCGGTGGTCAACATCAACACCGTCTCCTATGCAAAGAATTCCAATGGGCGGAGCGCCCAGGGAGATCTGCAAGGACCCGACGAAAACAATCCGGAAGGCGACCAGGGGCAAGGCCAGGGTCCGGGTCAAGGACAGGGCGACAACGGCATGCAGGACTTCTTCAACCACTTCTTCGGATTCGGCGGACCGCAGGGTCCGCAAGGAGAAGCGCCGGATGGCGGCGAGCGTGAGGCGCTGGGCTCCGGCTTTATCGTCGATCCACGCGGCTACATCATTACGAACAACCATGTGGTGGAAAAAGCGGACAAAATCTGGGTGAAGTTGAGCACCGATCCGAGGGGCGACCAGGGCCATGCGGCCACGGTGGTGGGAACGGACAAGGCGACCGACATTGCAGTCCTCAAGATCAACGTCGGCACCCCGCTGCCGACCGTGAAGCTGGGCAACTCCGATGGAACGCAGATTGGCGACTGGGTGCTGGCCATTGGCAGCCCGTTCGGCCTGAACCAGACCGTCACCGCCGGCATCATCTCGTCCGAAAACCGTTCCCTTACGGGCGAAGGCGGAATCGGGGCGGGTGAGTTTCAGCATTTTATCCAGACGGATGCGGCCATCAATCCGGGAAACTCCGGAGGCCCGCTGGTGAACATGGATGGCCAGGTGATCGGCATGAACACCGCCATCTATACGCAGTCCGCCGGGAATGAAGGCATTGGCTTCGCCATGCCGTCGGACACGATCGCCAATGTCTACAACCAGTTGATCGGCCCAGGACACAAGGTTGTACGCGGATCGATCGGCATTACCTTTCAGGCTGTGACGTCTTCCGCGGTGGCCCACGTCTACGGCTTCAAGAATGGCGTCATCATCAGTTCCGTGACGCCTGGATTCCCGGCGGACAAGGCGGGACTGAAGCCGGGCGACATCATCACCAGCATTGACGGACGCCCCATCAAGGGCGGAGACGATTTGATCAACGATATTGCCGGACGTAAACCGGGCAGCACCGCGACCCTGGGTTACATTCACGACGGCAAGCATGAGACCGCCACGGTGACCATTGCAGACCGTGCGGCCATGATGGCCGCGCTGAACAACGGGGAGGGACCCTCCGGCAACTCCAACGGGCCGCAGCAGAGCGGGACGACCAAGCTGGGCATGTCGGTCAGCAATGTGCCGTCGGACATGGCCTCGAAGGCCGGTATCACGGGCGGAGTGGTGATTCGCAGCATTCGTCCGGGCTCGTTTGCCGATGGCTTGCAAGGCTTGATCCCCGGCGAGGTGATCCTACAGATGAACCGCCAACCCATCGCGAATGTGCAGCAGTTCCAGGAACTGGCGTCGAAGCTGAAATCGGGCGACGATGTTGTTTTCCTGGTTGTCGATCCACAACATCCCAGCCTGGGCAACACCTACATTGGAGGGACGCTGCCGTAGACCGCAACACCCCAGATGGTTACCCCGGTAACAGCCGGGACAGGGCACAGAGCATTTTCGCTTAGAGTATTCACGTTCGGGGAAAGAGTTATGCTCCCCCACCCTAGCCGCAAAAGTACGCGGCTAGGATGGGGTACCCCAGGGTATTGTTCACGCTTGACCTGAAAGTGCGCTAACCTTAAGAAAAGAGGAAGTGAAAGCAGCCACTTCCTCTTTTCTTTCGCGTATGCAACCAGGTACACGCGAAACGTGTTGCCGGCATCTTATATTTGCTTTGGAGATTCGAGAAGTCTAGAATTGCGTTACTTTCACGCTATGTCTACTAGCCGCCCAACCCGCTTGCGCGCCTGCGCTGGAACGCTGATTCTGGCGCTCGGCCTGGCTGGATGGGCCTGTGGGTCCACACGCGCGTCGACGCAGAGCGCGGCCCATCCGCACCACGCGAACGCGAAGCGGACAAGGGCCACCAGCCGTCGGGCGGCATCCAGCCATAACACTTCCCTGCACCGTGCCTCCGTCAGTCATGCCTCACGCCGTCGCAGGTCCAGGCATCGTCGCGCGACCGTTACGGGCCAGCGAGTCATCGACTCGCAACGGGCGACGGAGATCCAACAGGCGCTGATTCAGGCCCATTACCTGAATGGCAGCCCAACCGGTCAGTGGGATACCGAAACCCAGGCGGCCATGGTGAAGTACCAGACGGACAATGGCTGGCAGTCGAAGATCACCCCCGACTCGCGGGCACTGATCAAGCTGGGACTGGGACCGAAGCAGGACGCCGGCGAGTATGCCCCGCGTCCATCGGGAAGCTCGGAAGTCTCCAAGACCCCCACTGCGCCGCCGGCCGATACCATCGGCACCATGGCGAACTCGGAAATTCCGATGTCCACCTCCACAAACTGACCGTCGCGGTGCAAGCTGTGGAGTCGCGGCCGGATCATTTCAACAACAGACTTTTCTCCGCGGCGAGCAGATCGCGCATGGTTTCGCGGCGGCGAATCAGGCGGTGTCGATTGCCTTCCACCAGGACCTCCGCCGCGCGCGGGCGAGAATTGTAGTTGGAGCTGAGAGACATGCCGTAGGCCCCGGCATCGAGCAACGCGATGGAGTCGCCGCCCTGGAGCGCAGGCAATTCGCGATCTCTGGCGAAAAAGTCTCCGGTTTCGCAGACCGGACCCACTACATCGACGACGGTGGAGGGCCGGTTTTGCCGGCGGCGCAGCGGCACGATGGAGTGGTAGGCCTGGTAGAGCGCCGGGCGAATCAGGTCGTTCATGGCGGCGTCGGTGACCACAAAGGTTTTGGGTCCATTGCGCTTGGTGTAGAGCACCTGAGCCAGCAACGCACCCGCCTGAGCGATGATGAAGCGGCCCGGCTCCAACAGCAGTTCGCTATCAAAACCGGCGAGCGCGGCGCGGATGTGCTGCGCGTATCCCTGCACGGCAGCCTTGGGATCGAACAACGGAACGTCTTTGCGGCTTTTCCCGGCTTGCGGCGGGTCGTCGTAGGAGATACCGAGGCCGCCGCCGGCATCGATGTGCTGAATGCGGATGCCGTGGGAGGATTTCAATTCGCGCACCAGTTCCATGACCCGATGCAGCGCCTGCCCAAAAGGCTCGGTGACGCGAATCTGCGAGCCGATGTGGACGCTGACGCCAGTAGGAACCAGATAGGCGCTTCGCGCCGCGCGCTGGTAGAGCGCCGTCGCGTCTCCGATGGCCACGCCAAATTTGTGGGCTGTCATCCCCGTGGAAATGTAGGGATGGGTTGCGGCAAAGACATCGGGATTGACGCGCATGGCCAGCGGCGCGCGCTTGCGAAAATGCCGGGCGCGTTGCTCCAGCAGGTCCAGCTCGGCGGGGCTTTCGACATTGAAGACGAGGATTTGCGCGGCCAGGGCGGCATCGATCTCCGCCGCTGTTTTGCCGACGCCAGAAAAAACGACCCGGCGCAGGGACGGTCTTGCGGCCTGGCGGACCCGCTCCAGTTCCCCGCCGGAAACAATGTCGAAACCCGCGCCGGCGGACGCCAGCAGACGCAGAATGGAAAGGTTGGAGTTGGCTTTGACGGAGTAGCAAAGGGTGGCGCGCATCCCGGCAAAGGCCTCCGCGAACATCTGGACGCGGTCCAGAATATTGTTCGCCGAGTAGACGTAGAGCGGCGTGCCGTACTGGCGCACCAGCCGGGCCAATGGAACGCGATCGCAGAACAGTTCGCGGTCTTCTGCGCCGCCGTAATGAAACGGGCGGACAAGATTTGCAGGGGGTGTTCTCAAAGGGCTTTCCTTGTAGGGCTGGGGACCGGGCGCGGTCTGTATCTTCGATCTAGAAAATCGCCAATCAAGGCGGCGACCTTTTGCGGCTGCTCGAATGGAGCGTAATGGCCGGCGTCTTCGACGAGGTGAAACTCCGCATCGGGCGCCTGCTCGGCAATGACGCGCATCTCCGCTGGACTGCTGCTTTGGTCTTCTCCCGCGGCAATGGCACACACCGAAACTTGAATGGTCTTGAGCGTGGGGACCGAGTCCGGCCGCTCTATGAGTCCCTGCTGCACGGCCAGCATGGCCTGCAGCGAGACGGAATCCATCATGGCGCGGGCGGCGGTGCGGACTTGAGGATGATGCTGCCGTGCCGCCGGGCCGATGAGCGTATCGGCCATGCGATCGAAGAACTTCGCCAATCCGCCGGGCTGTTGCGCGGCAAGGTTCGATTCGCGCCTGGCTTCGCGGTTGGCGGCGGAATCCGGCTGCGGCTTGCTGCAGGCGAACACCAGCGCGGCCATCTCCCGCGGAAAGCGCCGCCAATATTCGTACAGCGCGTAGCCGCCGATCGAGCAGCCGACGAAGGCCGCGTAGCGAATCCCCAGGGCTTGTACGACTGCGTGAACATCTTCGGCCAGCTTCGCCATGGTGATGACGCCCGCGCCGGTGGACGACTGGCCATGGCCGCGCAGATCGACGAGGGTCAGACGATAGCGGTCGGCCAGCAACCTAGCAACCGGCAGCCAAAAGGCATGATGGACGGGCGTGGGATGCAGCAGAACGACGTCGGGACCGTTGCCCATTGTGGCGGCAAAAATGGTTGCTCCGTCGTGTTCAATCTGTAGCGGCGACTCGGGTGGCATGTACGTCCACTATAGAGCAGTTTCACGGCGACCAGGATGGGGCATCGTTCTTTCCTAGCCCACCGAGCTGCGCTCTCTGTGAAAAGGCCCTAATGCGCCTACGGACCGGACGGCGGAACTGGCGGAGGCGGAGGCGCAGGCGGCGCATACGGCGGCTGCATTCCGAACGGGACCTCTTCCGGCATCAGCATCCAACCGACAACGTAGGCAACTTCCATCACGGGAAAAATCAGCACGCCGAGCAGCAAGGTGATGATGCGCGTGGCGGTCAGGTCCCATCGGTAGCGGAGGGCAAAGGCCGCGCAGACGCCCGCGATCATGCGTTGGGCCTGAGGCCGATACATGGTGTGCAATGGGGATGCAGCGAAAACAGTACTGTTGGCGGGCGCGCCGCAACTGGGACAGAAGTTTGCCGCCACCGGCAGGGGCTTTCCACATCGATGACAGAACATGACGACCCTCCTCGGGCGATTGTATCGCCATCGTGGATGCGATCGCTGCCCGCTACTCTGGCTTGCAGTGTAACGCCAGGCACGCGAACAGCAATAGAAGATACGCAGCCGATCGCGGGCCGGTTCCAACAGCATGGCCAATCCAGAAAATTATTTGCCGCGATAGGGCGAAGTTTCAAACTTGGCGGCGCGCTCGGCCTGGTCGGACTCCGTTCCCAGCGCGAGGACGGCGTCATACTGCTGTTTCGCCTGGGCGCGCCGCCCCAGCAGGTCCAACATTTCTCCCGCGGCCAGATGCGCGCGCCTCTTCATCAGGGGCGAAGCCGTGGGCTGCATGGTTGCATTTTCATAGGCGATGGCTGCCTGGGAGATTTGGCGCTGACCGCGGGCGGCTTCACCGAGGCCGTAGTAGGCCATTTCCAGGTGCGGGTCAGGGTAGTAGCCGCCCGGTGCGGTTGCCAGCCGCAGCAGCGCCTGGTAGGCGGCGATGGCGCGCATTCCCTGGCCGGAATCTTTCAACAGATTGGCATGCTCCAGGGCAAACAGAAAATTGTGCGGGTATTGGCGCTGCAGGCCGTCGATCACTTCCAGCGCCTTAGGATACTGGGCCTCGCGGCGCAGAAAAATGGCCAGGGAGGTACGGGCGGAGACGGAATTGACGATGCCGTACTGGCCGACCCTTTCCAGGTCCTTAAAGCCCCTCGATTTGGAGCCGTGGATGCCCACCAGCCCGGCCAGAACTTTCAATGGGAGCGTCAAGCTTCCCAGCACATATTCATGCACGCCAACGACCAAGTAGCAATCGACATAGTTGGGGTCGAGCTTGAGGACGGCATCGTCGTCCTTGCGGGAGGCCGATGCCAGGTGGAGCGCGGCGACATATTTCTTTTCAACCATGCCGATGTAAATGGTTTCCAGACTGGTGGCGAAGCCGCGCGCGAACAGGGCATCGGCGTCGTTTGGGTTGGCCGCAAGCCTGCGATTGCTGAGATCGACGGCGCGTTGATAGAGGGCCTGAATCCGACGCGTGGCCTGCCTGTTTTCGACGACGGGGTGCTTGCCGGACAGGAAACCATCCTCCACGTAGAGAGTGGTGTCGAGCAGGTCCAGCCGGTACAGCTCCCGAAACACGGCGTTGTTCAGGACGTAATCGACGGCCATGGGGTCGGTGGGGTGCTCGGCGGCAATCTTCTCGAACAGACTTTGCGCAGTGCCGTAATCGAGGTCGTAAAAGTGCTGGTACGCGGCCTGGACTTCCGGCGCAAGGTTCAACGGATCTGTAACGGTGCCGTTGGGGGCCTTGACCACAGCAAATGCCGGCAAAACGACACTGAAAAGCAGGGCCATGAGCCCGCACACGCGCCTCCACGACGATAAGCGAAGGTGCAACGTGTGCGGCAGCGTCCGCATGAAAGTTGCCGAATGAAAATTGTCGTAGAAGATTTGCCGGGACTGAGCTAGAGGAACCAGAGGCATAAGGATTGGACGAACAGTATCAGTGTCGGCCCAAGTTGTCAGGTGACGCAAGTGACGTTCGATGTTTTACTTTCAGCTTCCAGTGTCGTCCATTATGTTCTACCCTGTAGCCAATGACACGAGCCGAGTTGTTGCGCGCGCTGCTTCGTCAAGCGAAGTCGAACGGTTTTGAGTTCCGCAAGTGGTACACGGTCCGCCTGGGGTTGCCGTGGAGCAGCTTTCTCGAGTCCGTGCAAACGTTGTCGGAGCAACGGCGCTATTATGCGTTGTTGTTCGCGCATGAATTTGCGGAATCGTTCTGGCGGTCCGGCAGCAAGATGACATTTGTCGTACCCAACAGCACTTTCACGCGCGTCTCGAAAGACGGCACCATTCGGGTGGTAGAGCGGAAAGGGCATATCCGGCGATCGGTGATTCCGGATGCATGGCGATACCACCTGAAAGAAATGGCGATTGCGGATGAGCCGCTGCGATACGCGCGAAAATTCCTCTTGATCGAAGAAGACCTGGCAGGCATTCCGTACGTCAGCGATGAGGACGAGCCGGAGGCGGCCATTGCCGACCCTGGCCATGCAGTCGCCGCTGAGCCGCCGGACATCGACGACAAAGATGCGGTCGGATGGGTGAAACAGGACATGGCGATCGGAAAATAAGGCATCGAGCCTCTTGCGTTTGCGCATGGGTCTTGCCCCAATGGGCGGCGATCCGTTCCATCGCAAACTGCTTGGCATGGTGTACGCTAAAAGTAGAACGCAGCTACGACCCAATTCCTAATCGAGCAGGCAGCATGCGAAGTTGGAACTCGGTTGCAATAGGCATGGCCTATTTGTTGGGTGGAGTTTTGGGTCTGCAGGGTCAAACGCGCACCTTGCTGGTTCCTTCAACCAGACCTCGACAGACCCAAACGGGGCAAAAACCCGCAGGCCCAGCCACCGCGTCTTCCGTGTCGCCTCGCGGCCCAAACTCCACCCCCACTACAGCGGTCTTGGCTGCCGGTTTGCCTCTGCGGGTGCAGATCGATCGCCGCTATCGCATGCGCAAGGGCAAACCGATCGAAGGCCGCCTGATCGATCCCGTTTACGCGGCGGACCATATCGTGTTGCCGGTAAACACGCGCATTTACGGCAGCATCTCGGACCTGACTCCTGTCCACGGCAGCAAGCGGACCTGGGCGCGGCTTAACGGCGACTTCACTCCGCTCAAACAGCCCGTGCTGCGCTTCACTTCCGTCACGCTGCCGGACGGATCGCGCCTGCCGATCGAGGCGCAAGCTTCTGAACGGACTGCCGACTTGGTAAAAATGGGCCCCCCCGTCAAGAAGAAGTCGCGCCTGCAAAAAATCAAGGCATCCATCCACGCGAAATTTACCGGCATGAAGCAAGGAATATCGAATGCCTTCCACTCCAAGCACAAATCCGAGAAGGCATTGCAGATCTTCTACGGACAGCTTCCGTATCATCCGCAGGACATTTGGACGGGTACTGAGTTCGATGCGGAGCTGACGCAGCCTGTCACCATGCCCGACCCCAAGGCCGGGGATTTGCTGCCCGTGACTCCGCCGCATGGACATATTCCGCCAGGGACCCTCGATGTGCGGCTGATGACGCCTTTGACTTCAAAGACCGATAAGGTCGGCACGCCGGTGGAAGCCATTCTGACGCAACCCTATTTCAGTAAAAACCATAAGGACGTGATTCTGCCGACTGGCACCCAATTGACCGGGGTCGTGACGCAAGCGAAACCCGCGCGCGCCTGGGGGCGGAACGGGACGCTGCGATTCACGTTTCGGCAGGTCAAGCTGCCTGCGGGAACGATGGAGAACGTGCATGCGCAGATGACTGCGGTGGAGGGCAAGAAAGGCCAGAATGTCACGCTGGATTCCGAAGGCGGCGCGCACGCGAATGCGGACAAGGGAAAATACATGGATCCGCTTGTGCTCGGTTATCTGGCAGGCGCCAACGCGGTCGATACCAACCAAAACCAAGTGGACGCCGCCGATACCAGCAATGGCTTTGGGTTGCCTGCACGGGTGCTTTCCATACTCTTCGTCAGCGGAACCACCATCTCAGTATTTGCTTACTACGCAGTAGGACAGTCCGTTACCCGACGCTGGATCATGCGTGGCCATGAGGTTGTATTCTCAAAAAACACGCGAATGGAATTATCTGTTGCCGATCGATAGTTCGACACTGCTACTCGCGAGCGAAACGGCTGAACTGGAAACGCTGCGTCTTCCCTGCGGGAGTGACATGATCGACCATGCGAACGGTTGTGAGGGAAAAGGACCGGCCCAGCTCGGCAGCCAGACTTTCCGGCGAGTAGCGCTGGACGGGCAGACAGCTGCACCGCTCCGGCCCGTCGAGCGCGAACGTGCCCATAACGACGATGCCGCCGGGAGCCACAGTTTTTTCCAGGACGGCGCGGTAGGCGAGTCGCTGCTCCTCGGTTGTCAGGAAATGGAAGACAGCGCGATCATGCCAGGCGCGGTAGGTCCGGTCCGGTTCCCACGTCGTGATATCGGCGACAATCCAATGCACCTGCGATGCGCGACCGGCTAGGCGCAGTTTCGATTTTTCAAGCGCTGCCTCGGAAATGTCGAGGACACTGGGCCGATTGAAGCCGCGATCCAGCAAGGCATCCACCAGCCGCGACGCGCCGCCGCCTACATCGAGGACCTGCGCACCGGTATCCAATTGCGGCGTCAGTAGAAGCTCGAGAGAAACTCCCGGAGCCTCCTCAAACCAGCTCAATTTCTGCTCTTGCCGCGTCGAGTACATTTGCTGCCAATGCTCGCGTGCCTGGAATTCATTCATGCCGTGCTACTCCCATTCGATGGTGCCGGGGGGCTTGGAGGTGATGTCGTAGACCACGCGATTGATTCCCTTCACCTCATTGACGATGCGGCTCGACATCCGCTTCAGCACTTCATACGGCAGCGGGACCCAGTCGGCGGTCATGCCGTCCTCGGAAGTGACGGCGCGGATGGCGCAGGTGTTGGCGTAGGTACGCTGGTCGCCCATGACACCAACACTTCGCACGGGAAGCAACACCGCGAACGATTGCCAGATTTGCCGGTACAGCCCAGCAGCTTTGATCTCATCGACGACAATTTCGTCGGCTTCCTGCAAGATGGCGACGCGTTCGGGAGTGATTTCGCCAACAATGCGCACCGCAAGTCCGGGACCGGGAAATGGCTGTCGCTGCAAGATATCTTCCGGCATGCCCAGGTCGCGGCCAATTCGTCGAACCTCGTCTTTGAACAGGTCGCGCAGCGGTTCAATCAGTTTCAATTTCATCGTCTCCGGCAGGCCGCCCACGTTGTGATGACTCTTGATGGTCTGCGACGGTCCTTTCACGGAAGACGACTCGATCACGTCGGGATAGAGAGTTCCCTGCACCAGCCAATCGACAGAGCCGGTTTGCTGGGCGATGCGATGCGCCTCTTGATCGAAGACGGCGATGAATTCATTGCCGATGATTTTGCGTTTCGTTTCGGGATCGGCGACGCCGGCGAGCAGCGAGAGAAATTGCCGGCCGGCATCGACGGCGACCAGGTTCAGGCCAAGTTTGCCGCGCAGATTTTCCTGCACCTTACGAAACTCATCTTTGCGCAGCACTCCGTTATCGACGAAGACGCAGGTGAGATGGTCGCCGATGGCGCGATGGACCAGCACGGCGGCTACAGAGGAATCGACGCCGCCAGACAAACCGCAAATGGCGTGGCCGTCGCCGACCTGGGCGCGGATGCGCTCGACCGTGGTCTGGATGAAATGCTCCGGGGTCCAGTCGGGCGCAACCTTGCAGATGCGGAAAAGAAAATTCCGCAGCAGATCTTTGCCCTGGCGGGTGTGATGGACTTCCGGATGAAACTGCACCGCCCAGATGCGACGCGATTCGTCGGCAATGCCGGCGACAGCGTTCGAGGTTTTTGCGGTGAGAGAAAAGCCCGCGGGCAGTTCCAGCGCCTCATCGCCATGGGACATCCAGACGGGAAGATGCGTCGGCAAGCCTTCAAACAACGCGGTCGGGCGGACAACTTCGACATCGGCATGACCGTACTCGCGACGATCCGCGGAACGGACCTTGCCGCCCAGTTCATGCAGGATGAAGTGCAGGCCGTAGCAAATGCCCAACACCGGCACGCCCATTGCAAGCACGCGCGCATCCGCGGGCGGAGCGTCCGCGTCATACACCGAACTGGGGCCGCCGGAGAGGATGATGCCGGCTGGATTCAACTGCTGGATTGCGTCAAAGGATGCGGTACACGGCAGCACGACAGAATATACATTTTGCTCGCGAATGCGCCGCGCAATCAATTGCGTGTATTGGGAGCCAAAATCGAGGATGACGATGGTGGAGG
>JAJYVR010000140.1 GCA_021791935.1 Acidobacteriota bacterium | reverse complement strand
CGGGTCTCGGCATCGGGATACTCGCCGCGCGGCAGCTCGACGCGGAAGGTGAGGACCCCCTCGGGATCGAAGCCGGGATCGACCTGCTTCAAGATTGGAATCCCATTGCAGCAGGCCGGAGCGTACTGAGCCCGCCGACTCCGGATTATTTTTCGATTTCTACCCCTCGCCAAAACGCCACATGATTTTTGATGGCGCGGGCGGCCGGTTTGGGGTCCGGATAATACCAGGCGGCGTCGGAGTTTTCCTGTCCATCGACCAGAATGGTGTAATACCGCGCCTGGCCTTTCCAGGGACAGGTTGAGATGGTCGAGCTGGATCGAAAATACTCCCGATCAATGGAATCGTGCGGGAAATATACGTTTCCTTCCACCAGTTGCGTTTTTTCGCTCTCCGCCAAAACTTTGCCGTTCCACACTGCTTTCGCCATAAGTTCGCCCAAACTCCTTCATCTACAACAATATCAGATGCGTCGGCTTGGGGTAGAACCTAACGCCCACGTCACAGCCGAACGCGAAAAAAGGACACACCTAGGCGCGTCCTTTTTCCTGGATCTTTCATCGGCCCCAACTACCCCGCATCAAGGGTCGGGATTACATGCTGCTCATGCCGCGCGCCTTCTTCACCTTATCGATGTGAATGCTTTTATTGGCGGAGTCGACGGTCGCGACAACCTTCACCTTGTCGCCATAGTAGTTACTGACGGCATCTGTGTTGTCGATGGCCCACACTTTATTATTTTTGGAGTCTACAAAGACGGGCTTTTGGCCGGACTGCACGCACTTGGTGACGCATGCCTTGGTGTGCATTGCGGCGCCGCATTTGGAATCGCCGATCCAGCCGGTGAGGTGGGCCTTTGCTGTCTGTGCGCCAGCCAGCGCGGTCATACTTCCGAGAGCCAGTACGAATGCAATACGCTTCATTTGTTCGCTCCTCTAAACTTTCTTCCCCGCAAGGGGCGGTTCTGTCCTTAAGGTGCTTTTCCGGACAGATAAGTTGTACCTATATTGCGTAAAAATTGGCAAGCGCTCATGTACCGCTGCCGAAATCGACCGGCTCAAATTTCCTCGGGACGGAAACCGAATTTCCGCGACGGGATTACTTCGCGCGATCCTGGATCAGTTTCAGCCGGGCATGAAACCTGTCGCGGGCCATCGGATATCTCTCGATCAACTCCGCCGTTTGCCGCATGAACGGAATCCCCGTCTTGGCCGCATAGGCATCTCGGAAGGCGTGGAGCTTGGCGAAAATAAAGATTCCCTCGCCATTTGAGTCAAGGTAGAGGTCCGACTTCACCGCCCCGTGGACCACCAGCGAAGCGGCCATTTCCCAATAGCTGACGACTTGACGAAAATAGGCATTCTCCTGCGTCCCGTACCCCTGCAGGACGGCAAGAAATTCTTCCGGCGTCTTTGGATTGAACTCAAAGACCAGCCAATGGCGGGCCTTGCGCAAGACTTCTTCCCGGCGAAGGTCATAGAGCTTCAAAATAATATCGGCATCGTTGTGCGTTGCAATCTGGCTTTCCATCCCTCTTCACTTTCCTGTTGAATCCATTGTACGGGCCGACGACCGCCTCCGTTCGCCAGCGTCCGTCCTTAGGCGGCTAGGCGACTGTCGCCGCCGCTGCTTCGACCGGTTTTTCTTCCGGCTCGCGGGCGTCGCCGATACGTTCTTCATACTGGCAAACCACCGTCTTCACTGGCGCTGCAGGCTGCTCGTCTTTGCTCTTTTTATTGCGCCCTTTGCCGCGTTTTTCATCCGCCGCAGTTTGCTTCTCGTTGTTCGGACAGATGAGGTAGACACCGGACTTCAGCGACTTCTCCAATAAATACGGGCAGCCGCATTCCGGACATGCCTGCGGGACCGGTTTCAAGTTCGACGTAAAATCGCACTTCGGATAATTCGTGCATCCGTAGAAGAAATTTCCGCGCCGCGCCTTGCGTTCCGCAATGTCTCCGGCGCCGCAGGTCGGGCACTTCACGCCAGTCAGGTTCTGTTTGATGTACTTGCATTTGGGGTAGCCGCTGCAACTGACAAACTCGCCGTACTGCCCGGTCCGCAGCACCAATTGCATGCCGCACTTCGGACACGTCTCATCCAGCGGGACCGCGGGCTTCTGCTGCTGCTTGTGGGTCAGCTTGCGGATCGTCTTGCAGGGTGGGTCTTCGTTATATCCCGGACACGCCATGAACTGGCCGAACGGTCCGTTCCGCAACACCATCACCCGTCCGCAATTTTCGCAGAATTCCTCCTCAGCCTCCGCGCTCTGCGCTTCCGCGGCCTGCAGGTTCGGTTTCCCCTCATAATTCTCGCGGGTAAATTTGCAGCTCACTTGCTCCACCACCAGCTTACGGTCCGGAGCGGCAACTTCCGCCAGCCCAGCCTCCAGTTCTTTCCTGTTCTTCGCGGTCACGGCTGCGGGAGCAATCCCAGCGCCGCCCGTGGTCTTTACCGTCATCGGATACTCAAGTTTGCTTTCAATCTTCTTGATCGCCTTCTTCGCGTCCTTCTCCCACGCGGAGTTGGCAATCGTCACTGGCTTCTTCTTGTCGTACGCCGAGCAGGCATAGAACGAGCCGAACTTGCCCCACTTCAATACCAGCGGCGCGCCGCACTCCGGACATTTCTCCGTCGTCGGCTGCTCCATCCGCTTGATGTCTTCCATGTTCTTATCGGCGACTTTCAATTCCTCCTGGAAATATCCATAGAAGCCGCGCAACAGATCGGTCCATTTTTCCGTGCCGTCTTCGACCGCGTCCAATTCCACTTCCAGCTTGGCCGTGTAGGCCGGATCGAAGATGTAAGGAAAATTCTTCACCAGCAGATCGTTCACCACCTGGCCGAGTTCGGTCGGATAAAACTTGCCCGACCCCTTCGGCGGGACCTTCACCGCGTATTCGCGGTCCTGAATCGTGCTGATGATCGACGCATAGGTCGAAGGCCGGCCAATGCCGCGCTCCTCCAGCTCTTTCACTAACGAAGCCTCATTAAAGCGAGGCGGCGGCTCAGTAAAATGCTGCTCCGGCTTCAGATGTTTCAGATTCAGCGCCTGCCCATCGTTCAGTTCCGGCAAGCGGTTGTTCAGCGCCTCGTCATCGGCATCTTTCGCGTCTTTGGCTTCTTCGTAAATTTTCAGAAAGCCGTCGAACTTCAACACTGAGCCGGTGACGCGGTAATCGTAGCTGCGGTCGGACTTCGCGACAATGTCCACCGTCGTCTGATCGAACACGGCTTGCACCATCTGCGACGCGACAAACCGCTGCCAGATCAGTTTGTAGAGCTTGTACTGCTCATCGCTCAGATAACGCTTGATCTCATCGGGCGCCAGTTCGACGTTGGTCGGGCGAATCGCTTCATGCGCGTCCTGCGCGTCTTTCTTGCCCTTGAAGACATTCGGGCTCGCCGGTAAATATTTCTGGCCCAATTTTTTCCCGATATAGGCGCGCGCGTCTTGAATCGCATCCGGCGAAACTCGAACAGAATCGGTCCGCATGTAGGTAATCAAACCGACGGTCCCCTGGCTGCCGACTTCGACGCCTTCATATAAACGCTGCGCCACGCCCATGGTCCGCCGAACATTGAAGCCGAGCTTGCGCGAGGCGTCCTGCTGCAATTTGCTGGTGATAAATGGGGCTGTCGGATTCTGGCGGCGCTCTTTCTTTTCCACCGAGCGAACGTTCCAATCAGCCGTCTTCAGAGCGGCAACAATGGCATCCGTCTCCGCCTGGTTGGGCAGAGACGGCGCATTCACGGTCTCCACGGTGGCCCGCTTGCCGTCAATCCCCATAAAGCGCGCGGTAAACTCCTGGCCCTCTTTGCCGCCGTCCAAAACTGGCGTCAGTTGCGCATCCAACGACCAATACTCGACTGGTTGAAATGCCTTGATCAGCCGCTCACGCTCGACGATCAACCGCACGGCGACCGTCTGCACGCGGCCCGCGGACAGACCGCGCCGCACCTTGTCCCACAACAGCGGAGAAATCTGGTAGCCGACGATCCGGTCCAGCACGCGCCGCGTCTGCTGTGCGTCTACCAGCCGCGCGTCCACCTGGCCGGCATGTTGAAACGCCGCCTTCACCGCCTTCTGCGTGATCTCGTTGAACGTGACCCGTTGAATGGTCGCCTTGTTGCGAAGCTGCGGCTTCAGTTGCATCTCAAGATGCCACGCGATGGCCTCGCCTTCGCGGTCGGGATCGGGCGCCAGATACACCGCATCCGCGCTCGACGCCAGCTTCTTCAGCCGATCGACGACCTTCTCTTTGCCGGGCATCACAATCAGCTCCGGCTCAAACGTACCGTGTTCCAGTTCCACGCCAATCTTGCTCTTCGGCAGGTCCATAATGTGGCCCAGCGAGGCCTCCACGATGAAATCTTTGCCGAGATATTTGTTGATCGTCTTCGCCTTTGCGGGCGATTCGACGATGACCAATGACTTTGCCATGCAGTTACGCTTTCCTCTTCACGTACAAACTTGCTTTCTTGCTTTGCGGGCTGTTCAAGTGACGCGTTCATCGAAATTAGGTAACAAGTGCGAAACTACCACGGTTTCGCCGCGCGACACCAGTGCCCCCCATCGCGCAATCGATTTCATCCGCCCAACGAGAGGGGCCAAATCAATCCAAATGCAGATGAAAAGTGGGTCCGCTGCCGATTGCAAAATTGTCTTCTCTAAAATGTCCTCACGTAATTTTTGCCCGGCATGGCGCGCACGCGTCCGGCAAGTTCCAATTCAAAAAGCGCCGTGAAAATCTCCGATGAACTCAACTTGCCTTCCAGCTTCTCGACCAACTCATCCAATTGCAATGCCTGGTCCTGGCGGAGTGCATCGAACACGCGCGCCTGGTCTTCCGGCAGATCGGGCAAATTCGGCTTGCTGAATAACGGTGCATTCGACCCGTCGGAGGATGCAATTCCCTGTCGCTCCTCCACCTCCAACCGGACCTGCGTCGGCAGTTCTTCCCATATGTCTTCCCATGTGGCCACCAGCTTCGCGCCCTGTTTAATCAACGTGTTCGGCCCCCAGGAATTTTTCGACGTTACGTTTCCCGGAACCGCGAACACCTCGCGATTCTGTTCCAGCGCGCAACGGGCGGTGATGCGCGTGCCGCTGTTCTCGCCGGCCTCAATCACCAGCACGCCGACGCTCATGCCGCTCAAAATCCGATTGCGAATGGGAAAATTCTGCGGCGCGGGAAATGTTCCCATGGGATATTCGCTGACGATCGCGCCGCCCGCCTCGAGAATTTGTTCCGCCAGACGCTTGTTCTCCTTGGGATAAATCACGTCGATTCCGGTCCCCCACACTGCCACGGTTTTCGCTCGCGCGTCCAGCGCTCCGCGATGGGCGGCAGTGTCGACGCCCCGCGCCATGCCGCTTAAAACAATCAGCCCGTGCGCCGCCAGATCGCGCGCCAGCATCTCCGCCATTCCTGTTCCATACGGAGTAGGATGCCGCGTCCCGACGATCGCAATTCCCGGCTGCGCCAGCAGTGTCTTGTCGCCGCGCAACCACAATAACGTTGGCGGATCGAAAATCTCTCGCAGCCGCTCCGGATATTCCTCGTCCGCCGGAGTGACCAACATTCCCCCGTCCTGTTGCACGAGACCCCATTCTTTTTCCGCTTCCGCCAGCGACTTGCCAGAGAAAATTTGCTGCGCGGACGCGGCGGGCAGGCGCAATCCCTCCAACCGCGTCAGTGGCAGCCCCAACACACCTTGCGCGGTGCCAGTGGCGTTGACTGCCCGCCAAATGCGCGTCGGTCCCAGCCCGGCGGTCATGGTCAGCGCCAGCCATGCCAGCCGCTCGCCTTCCAGGGTTTGCGGCGAAGCAACCGGTGCGGCAACCGATTGCGAGCTTTCAAGAGATTGGTCAGGAATTTTCATCGTCAACTTTATAGATAGGAGTCGGCATTTCCGCCGAGCAAACGGCTCCGCGGAAAAATTGGCTCGATGTTGCGAGAGCGTATCCGTGGCCGGCTCGAATGTCAAGCCGCGTTCCCGCACCATCGCCGTCGAAGCCCTCCGCTCGAGTCGCAAAGTCAAGGTGTTGCACATGCTGGGTTCCTGCCTGCACGATTCACCGATTATTCATCGCGGGCTCATCATGCTCTCTCTGCAAATGCTGCATAACTGAGGCATGATTGGGGCGACGTACGACACGCTGATTCTGTCGGACATCCACCTGGGGTCCGAGGTGAGCCGGGCGCAGGACGCGCTGGACGTGCTGCAGACGTACAGCTATCGCCGACTGGTATTGCTGGGCGATATTTTTTCCGATCTCAACTTTCGCCGCCTTACCAGCGAACACTGGAAGTTCCTCTCCTATATCCGCAAGCTTTCCAATCCCAAGCGCCAGGTGGAAGTGGTGTGGGTCGAAGGCAACCACGACACCGGCCTGGCCAACCTGATGTCGCACCTGGTCGGCGTCCCCGTATACCAGCGCTACGTTTGGGAGTACGAGGGCAAGCGGCACCTGGCGATGCACGGCCATCAATTCGACGGCTTCGTCAAAAAGAACCTGTGGATCGGTCGATTGGGCGAGTGGATCTTTTTGCAAATTCAAAAAGTCGATTCGCGGACCAAATGCGTCTCTCGCTTCCTGGATCGCATGAATACGCGTTGGCTGCTGCTATCGGACAAAGTCGCCCGTGGCGCGGTCCGCGATGCTCAAATCGGAAAATGCGAGCGCGTGTTTTGCGGACATACTCACGTTGCCTTGTCGCTGATCTGCGATGGTGTCGAATATTACAACTCCGGCTCCTGGGTCGACGCGCGGGCCACTTTCCTCACCATCAACCAGCAAGGCGTGGAGATACAGACCTATGCCGGCGGAACTCACCATCGTTGTCCCAGCACGGAACGAAAGCCAGTCGCTGCCGAAGCTGCTGACCTGTTTGAATCGGCAGGACTACCTGCACTTGCCGGATACCAGAGTCTTCGTTGCTGATGCCAACTCCACCGACGGCACAGCGGAAATGGCGCGTTCGTTTCCCGCGAAGTTCGCCATTGAGGTCATCCCCGGAGGCTTGCCTGCTGTGGGCCGCAATGCAGGCGCGCGTCGCGCTACCACACCTTATGTGCTTTTTCTTGATGCGGATGTAGAGTTGCGAGACCCAACCTTGCTGCGCCGTTCCGTCTGCGCCATGCAGCGCCGCCAACTCCACTGCTTGACCACCAACATTCGTTGCATCGACGGGGGCGCCGCCGATCGACTGCTCTACTGCGCCAGCAATCTCGTCCAGAAAGCGTCGCGCTGGGCTGCGCCGTTTGCGACCGGCATGTTCATGATGTTCGACCGCCAGGAATTTCAAAAACTCAGCGGCTTCAATGAGCAGGCTCTCTATGCGGAAGATTATCTGCTGAGCAAGCAGGTCGCTCGCAGGCGATTTGCGGTGATCCCCGGCGAGGCGATGACGTCGAATCGTCGCTTTCAGAAGATGGGTCGCCTGCGGATTGCTGGGATGTTTTTTCGGACGGCACTCAACTCCGGCAACAAGAACTACTTCCTACGCGACCAGGGCTACTGGGAAGAGTTCTAACCTAACCGCTGCCGAGAAATCTCTCGCCGCTCAATCAAAGATTATGCAGTCAACTTCACCGGCCTCCCATCGGCGCAGGATTGATAGATCGCCGTGATAATGCGCTCGTCCCGCAATCCTTCTTCGCCTCCGGTCTTGGGCTCTTTGTTTTGCAAGATGCAATCGGAAAAATAATCCGCCTCGGTGGCGAACTGTCGCGGCGAGGGGTTGTTGAAGGCGACTTCGAGCGGCGGCTTTCCCTGCGCCTTCCCCGTTAACTGCAATCCCTGATAAGCAAACGCCGGATTGAGTTCCACCATTCCTTCCGAGCCGATGGCGCGCGCCGAGCCGCCAATAAAGCTGGTGCCGTAACTGGTCGCGCAGTGGGCGAGCACGCCGCTGGGAAAGCGAAACGTCCACACCAGGTTCTCCTCCACTTCGTTGAAGCGGCCATCTTGATCGACGACGGAAGAATACGCGTCGACAACCGTGGGTTCCTCGCCGGTGAGGTATCGCGCCGCCTGGATCGAATAAATGCCGACATCGACCAACGGACCGCCGCCCGCCATTTTTTTGTTCAGGCGCCATTCGCCCGGATGAATATTGAAGCCGTTCGAGCTGGCGACGACTTGGAGTTTCCCCGCATAGCCCTGGCGCAGCAACTCGATCGCCTTTAAATTGGTCGGCTCATACTGACAGCGGTAGGCGATCATCAGCTTGCGACCGGCCTGCTTGCAGGCGGCAATCATCTGTTCGCACTCCGTGACGGAGTTGGCCATCGGTTTTTCGCACAGTACATGCTTGCCGGCTTTGGCGGCGCGGATGGTGTATTCCGCATGCATGCCGTTGGGCAGAGCAATATAGACGGCGTCGATGGCGGGATTGTCGCGGATCGAATCGTAATTCTGGTAGTTGTAAATCGCGTTGTGCGGGACGTCATACTCGTCGGCGATGCGTTCTGCCTTGTCGCGGTGGCCGCTGACCAGCGCCACAATCTTCGAGTCCTTTGAAATCTTCACCCCAGGCATAAATTGGCCCATGGAAATGCGACCCAGCCCGACAATGCAGTAGCCAATTTTCTTGCCGTCGGCCAACGGCGAACTCGTCCGGTCCGTTTCACTTTGAGGCATCGAAGTTTCCGCGAGCGTTGCGCCTGGAAAGGCTTCGTTGGCAAAAGCGCAGAGCGCGACTGCGGAACCTGCCTGTTTCAGAAAAATACGTCGACTGAGACCCATGATCCACCTCGCAGAAAAGTCCGGCTGCGCGCGAACTCCGTCACTATCCAAGGGAATATCACTATAGCTCTTTCTTCCGGGTCTTGAAAAGGCATCGAAGATCGGTTGCGAAACCGCACCAAATGGAAAGACCGTCCGCACAAGTCGGACGGCCTGAACTAAATTGCTCGCGAACCCTTGGCCTTTCCACTCGTACGTGCAACCACCGCAGGATGCACCGCAATTGATCGAGAGCCGGGAACCGTGAAGCGGTGCCGCATATGTACTGATATGGCCCCTGTCAATTTCTGCGAAGGTAGGTATCTGCTTGACTCAGGTAGGCCCAGCAGGTTGTGGTTTCGATGTTGCCTGCGCATCGGGATGAAGAATTTGATCCAAGGTTACGGGATCGA
>JAJYVR010000139.1 GCA_021791935.1 Acidobacteriota bacterium | reverse complement strand
CGAAAATCTCGCGCAACATGACATGGGGAAACTGCCGCGTCGTATCGAAAATGGGAGCGTGGGTCGAGTCGATGGTCATAGGAAGATCATAAGGAGCCGTGCCAGGCAGGCGCAGAAATAAAAACATCCGCATACAGGTTCGTCGATCACTGCCAGCCTGGACTCGCTCGTTCTCCTATTCTAACGATTTATTCCCCGCTGCCGACACAGGCGCGATAGAAAGTCCTTCCGACACGCCAAAGTGAATCTGCCGGTCGCGCTCCAGATCGGGCCATCCCCGGTTTCTCCTGAATACATCTTGCGGACCGGCGCGATGTGCGCCGCCAGGTCCCCCTCGCCGTGTTCGGCTGGATCCACAAAGTCGTCTTTGCCTTCGCCCGTGCCGGCAGACGACAAGTCAGTGCGATCGAAAAAACAACTGCAGTTAAGCATGATGAAATTCATCGCCACTCGCGTACTTGTTCAGTTCTTGATCCAGTAGACATGGCAGGCGAAAGCGCGGGTAAGATGGTAACGGTACGACTTAAGGGAAAACATTTACCGGTCCCATGGATGGAGGTCATGCATCATGCTTCGATCGATTCGCATACTTTGGGGAACTGTTTTCGGCGCCATGATGTTGGGGCCTCTTTTGTTCGCGCAGCCGCAGCCTTCCAGCCATAGCGCGGGGGCTGTGTTGCGGGTCCAGATGGACAAGCCCGTGGCGCAGGTCAGCCCAACTCTTTACGGGTTGATGACCGAGGAGATCAACCATTCCTACGACGGCGGAATCTATGCGGAGCTGGTGCGCAACCGCGCCTTTCAGGACGTTCCGAACCGCCCTGACCATTGGCGGATCGTTCGGGATGGAAATGCCCGCGCTTCCATGCAGATCGACAAGACCACCGGGCCCAGCGCAGCGTTATCCAGCAGCCTCAAGTTGACCGTGGCACAGGCGGACGACGCCGATGCTGCGGGCATCGTCAACGACGGCTATTGGGGCATCCCGCTCCGCGCCAACACCACCTACGCGGGTTCGTTCTATGCCAAGGCCGATCATGATGCGCCCGGCCCCGTAACCATGAGCCTGGTGAACAACAATACCGGCGCAGTAGTCGCAACGGCCTCGGTCTCATCGCCGACAGCGGAGTGGAAGCAATATAAAGTGACGTTGCGGACCGGGCAGATTGCGGCCACGGCCGGCAATCATCTGGTGCTGTCGGTCACGCGACCGGGAACAGTCTGGTTCAGTCTGGTGTCGCTGTTTCCGCCAACCTACGACAACACTCCCAATGGGAACCGCATCGACTTGATGGAGAAGCTGGCTGCCATGCACCCGGCATTTTTGCGTTTGCCCGGCGGCAATTTTCTGGAAGGCGATCGCATCCAGGACTGGTACGACTGGAAGAAGACGATCGGCCCGCTGGTGGAACGTCCGACTCATCCAAGTCCGTGGCGTTATCGCAGCTCGGACGGATTGGGGCTGCTGGAATTTCTGGAATGGTGCCAGGACCTGCACATGCAGCCGGTGCTGGCTGTGTACGCCGGCTACTCCTTGGGAGGGGAACATGTGACGCCGGGACCGGACCTTGCGCCCTACGTGCAAAGCGCTCTCGATGAAATCCAATACGTCACGGGCGGCACCGATACAAAATGGGGCGCGGTACGGGCCAAAGACGGCCATCCTGCACCATTCCCGCTGACCTATATAGAGGTTGGCAACGAGGACGAATTCGATAAATCCGGCAGCTATGACGCAAGGTTTGCCCAATTCTACGATGCCATCAGGAAGGCCTATCCCAAACTGCAGGTGATCGCGACTGCCCCGGTGAAGAGCCGAACGCCAGACGTGATCGACGACCATTTCTATCGGACCGCGCAGAAGTTTTTCGAGGACACGCATCATTACGACAAGATGGACCGGAACGGCCCGAAGATATTCGTCGGGGAGTGGGCCACCATGGAGGGAACGCCCACGCCGGACATGGGTGCCGCGCTGGCCGATGCCGCTTGGATGACCGGGCTGGAGCGCAACAGCGACATTGTGATCATGGCGAGCTATGCTCCGCTGTTCGTCAACGTGAATCCCGGGGCGTCGCAATGGGTCCCGGACCTGATCGGCTACGACGCTGTCCATAGTTACGGTTCGCCCAGCTACTACGCCCAGGCGATGTTCAGCAATCATCTTGGCAATGAGGTAGTGGATTCCAGCCTGACGGGCGCGCCGCTGCTACTGTTTTATTCCGTCACTCGCGATACCGTGAAGCGAACGCTGTATCTGAAAGTCGTCAACGCTTCCTCGGAACCGCAGGCCCTCGACATTCAGTTTGCCGGACAGGACCATGCGAAGGGAACGGCAACAGTCACAACATTGAGCGGACACTCGATGGAGGAAACCAACTCACTTGCCGAGCCTGCAAGAATCGTGCCGGTCAAAAGCTCGATCACGGACGTTTCCTCCGACTGGCAGCGCGTTTTTCCAGCCTACTCGATTGAGATAATCGAAGTGCACTTGCGATAGGAGAGTTCTAAGTGGCTATTCGTCGGGTAGGCCGCAGAGCGTTCGCGTATATTGGCTTGTTGTGCATTTTGGGTCTCGAAGGGTTGTGTATGCAGGCGGAAGTAAAAAAATCGGTCTTTGGCACGATGCCGGACGGAACGACAATTTCTATCTTTGAGCTGCAGGAAGGCGCATTGAAGGCCCGCGTCATGACCTATGGCGCGCGTCTTGTCTCGCTGGAAGTTCCCGACCGTAACGGAAAGGTCGCGGATGTCGTGCTCGGGTACGACTCACTTGCGCCGTATCTCAGCGATCCAAAAACATACTTTGGCGCAATCGTCGGACGCTATGGCAATCGCATTGCACATGGCACATTTGTCCTGGATGGCAAGCGGTATGAAGTGCCGAAGAACGACGGCGACAACAGTCTTCACGGCGGAACAATCGGATTCGACAAGCGGGTGTGGACGGCCCATGAAATTCCAAATGGAGTGGAACTGACTCTGATCAGCAAGAATGGAGATCAGGGCTATCCCGGGACCCTGACCAGCCACGTGAGATATACCCTGAGCGCGCATGCCCTGAAAATCGAATACTCCGCGACGACGGATGCCGATACCGTGCTGAACCTGACCAACCATAGCTATTTCAACCTGGCTGGCGAAGGCGACGGGAACATCCTGGATAACGTGCTGACCATCCGGGCGGACCGGTACACCCCTGTCAATGCGGGACTGATTCCCACCGGAGAATTGGCGCCCGTTGCGGGTACGCCGTTCGATTTTCGCACACCGACGGCGATCGGGAAGCGAATCGACCAGGACAATGAACAACTGAAATTCGCCAGAGGATACGACCAGAACTTTGTGCTGGGCGCTTCGACGGATGGGCAGAGCATGCATCAGGCTGCCCGCGTGCTGGACCCAAAGAGCGGCCGCGTGTTGACCGTCGTAACGACGCAACCCGGCGTGCAGTTCTATTCCGGAAATTTCCTCGACGGCACGGCCCATGGCAAGCACGGGCATGTGTACGAGAAACGCGCCGGATTATGTCTGGAGACGCAACATTTTCCCGATTCTCCGAACCACCCGGCGTTCCCGTCAACCGAACTCAAGCCCGGCCAGACGTTCCACAGCGTCACGGAATTTATTTTCTCGACGGAAAAATAAACTCCCCTCGAACCCGGAGCGTGTGGAGGCTTGGGCAGACCCAGGACTTTAATTCGGGGTCTGCCGCGCTTGGTTCAGCAGCACGGCCCTTCCTCCCGTAGGCGATGTTCGGCGGAAAAAAATGCGTCCCCCGCGAGCGGCATCAATCTTCTTCCGGCTCGTGGAAATACATGTTCCAGTCGAGGTAATTGCTGGCGGCTTCGTACACCGCACTCGCACTCTCAGAGAAGTTGGCGGCGACGTGGTGCTCGAAGCCCTCTTCGCAGATGAAGCGCAACAGGCCCTGCAGCCGCGGAATCTCGACCACCCCCGCGCCGCCGAAGGTTTCCAGCGGATCGTTGGTGAACCGGCCTCCGCCGACGTAGCCTCGCATTTCGCCCTGGCGGTCGTCGGTCGAAAATCGCGCATAGCTCATCTCGCCCGCTTTCACGCGGCCCACACAAGTGCCAAAGGTATTTTCCTTGCCCACCGTGCCGGCGATGATGGCCTGAAAATCCATGACGACATCGTTGAAAAAATGTTTCGGCAGGTTGGAGCAATGGAAGCAGACTGCCTTGTCCGGATCGTCGCCGTAGTTGTTGTTCCAGTCCAGCAGCGCGCTGGGAGTTTCCGAGGCCAGCGCCAGCGCATGCATGCTCAGCGTGCCCACCACGTCCACCTCGCAGGCCGAGGGAATCAGGTTCTCGCTCATCATGCTCATGATGGTGCAGGGCACGACGCCGAAATATTCTTCCAGCGAGGTCCAGCACTGAACCGCGCTGATGGTGGTCTGTGTCTGCTGCATCCACTGCTCGATCACCCAGCCCAGCTTGGCCATCTTGATCAAAGCCGGTTCCGGCACATCGCCGGTGGGGACATATTTCTTGATCGCGGCCAGCTTCGCTTCCACGTTGCTGTCGCCGTTTTTCAGCCGGTCGATACGGCCCAATATCTCCGACAGGTCGATCGGCTCAACCGAGATGCCGCTGGCCTCCAGCAGCTTTTCGCTGTAGCGGACGGTGTTGAAGGCCGCCGGCCGCGCGCCGATCGAGCCGATGCGCAGGTTCGTCAGTCCGCGCACGACACGGCAGACGGCGGTAAACCGGGCCAGATCTTTCTTGAATCCATCCGAGCTGGGCGAGACCGTGTGCAGCTTCGTCAGCGAGTACGGAATGCCATACTGCATCAGGTTGTTGCAGGCCGACATCTTGCCGCAGAAGCTGTCGCGACGGAAGGCGATCGTCATTTTCGAGGCCTTGTCCGGCGTCGCCTGCACCAGCACCGGGACCTTCAGCGTCGAATAGCGCATGGCGTCGGCAATGGCGCGCTCGTCGCCGAAGTTCGGCAGCGTGACGATCACGCCGTCGATCTCATCGCGATGCCGGCGGAACAGATCGCCGCATCGACGGGCCTCTTCATGGGTCTCAATGGCGCCGTATTTCGACTCTTCCGGAGTCAAGGCGATGACGCGAATGCCCGCGCCCTCCAGCACCTGCAACATCTCCTCGCGGCCTTCTTTCGCCAGGTGGCCAGGGAAAAAACCGCGATTGCCAACGATCATTCCAAATGTCATCTGCCTGCCGTGCATTGTTTTCCTTCCTTATCTTGCTGCGATATTTGTTTCAATGGCGCAAACTTCACGCAATCGATCGGCCCCAAGAATGAGCGCGATCCCGCCCCCCGCCACCCCGAGTCATGCCCGTCAATCCCACCGACACCCACTTCGATCCACGTTCAGTATTATGCCACTTTTATTCCATATAAAACGATTTAAACGAGGATTTGCATCCACACCGTAATGTAGGGACGCAAACGCTCCTTGTCAATATTGAACGATGGATTGGCTGGCGATACGGACCGCATGCAACGACCCGTCATCGAGGGGCCGGAAAATCCAACTGCTTAATGTCCGCGTAAATTTCGGTATACTCCTCGCTGTTAGAAAGCGTTGACTGGAGGACCCACGAATGCGCCACTCCGTCTGGATGTTCGCGTCTTTTCTCGCGCTGCCGCTCCTCTGCGGTTCGCAGGTTGCAAGCACGCCGCCGATGGGCTGGAATAGCTGGGATTCCTACGGACTTGCAATCACGGAGCCGGAGTTTAAGCGGAATGTCGAGTGGTTTCACGCGCACTTGCAGCCCAGCGGCTGGCACTATGTTGTGATTGACGAGGGCTGGTATCTGGCCCAACCGGACAAGGCCGACCAGGGCCACACCCTGGATGCGAACGGTCGCTACATTCCTGCGACCAATCGGTTCCCTTCCGCCGAAAATGACAGCGGATTCAAGCCGCTGGCGGACTACGTCCACTCGCTTGGCCTGAAGTTCGGCATTCACATCATCCGCGGAATTCCGAAGCAGGCCGTCGCGCGCAACCTGCCCATCGCGGGGTCGAGTTACCACGCCGCCGAGGCTGCCGACACCTCCGACACCTGCCGCTGGAATCACGACAACTACGGCATTAAAAACAACTCCGCGGGTCAGGCCTATTACAACTCGATTGCGAAGCTCTATGCGGGATGGGGCGTCGATTTCGTCAAGGTGGACTGCATCTCGCAACCGTACAAGACGGGCGAAATCCACATGGTGAGCAGCGCGCTGAGAAAGACGGGCAGACCGATCGTGTTGAGCCTGTCACCCGGCCCGACACCGCTCGCAGATGGCGCCGATGTGACCACACAGGCGCAAATGTGGCGCATCTCGGACGACTTTTGGGACGTCTGGAGCCGCGACAACACATCGAGCGATTTCCCGCAAAGCGTGGTGCATCAGTTCCCGCTGCTGGCGCAGTGGGAACGCTATGCCGGGCCCGGACACTGGCCGGACGCCGACATGCTGCCCTTCGGCTGGCTGGGGCCGAATCCGGGATGGCAACAGCCGCGCAATTCGCGTCTGACGGCAGATGAGATGCGTACCGTCTTCACGCTCTGGTCGATTGCGCGTTCGCCGCTGATTCTGGGGGCAAACCTCACCCGAATGGACAGCACCACCCAGGCCCTGCTCACCAACCGAGAGGCGATTGCGGTCGACCAGCATTCCACCAACAACAAGGCATTGATCCATACTCCGAAAAGCTGGATATGGACCGCGCAGGCCGCCTCGGCGAAAGGAGAATATGTTGCGCTTTTCAATGTCAGCGATGCGCCGCTCGACATGAATTTCACATGGCAGGAACTTGGCCTTCCCGCCGGCAAGCACGTCGCCCGCGATCTGTGGATGCACAAGAATCTCAGCAGCGCCAGCGGAGTAAAAATCACGCTGGCGCCTCACGCCTCGGCACTCTACCGGGTGGAATAACGGTGCGAGTTGAGTCGATGCGCGATGCTACGACAGTTTCCATCGCTGCCTCGGTGTCGCCAGCGCGCGCCGCCACGCTTCGGCAACACCGCCAGAGTCGCTTCAGCTACGCTGCGCCCCAGACGATACGGGCGCGTTTATGTTGGCGCGCACGGCCGCGGCACATTCTATGGGGATCCTCGGAAGCAAGGGGCATCCACGCGAATCGTGAAACGTTCTTTGCGTTAGTTGTTCGTATCGATTGTGCCGATCGAGGTGTTGTTGCGGAAAATATCGCGATCCAGCAGGAGCTTGACCTCCCTCCTCAACTTGGTTTCATTCCCGGTGCAGTTACTTTTGCGCTACTTCAAGCGATTTAGATGGCCAACTGGGGCTTGCGCAGACTATGATTCGGCATTGGACACTCCTGCTGTTAAGCTTGATTTTAATTTTGAATTGAAATGTTATGAGCCAACGCCAGCCGCTTCCCATCACAGCGAACCTAGCTCAGAAGCCTGTCCGGACGACCCTAAAAACACTCGCCAACCATCTGGAACTTTCCCCGACAACGGTTTCATTTGTCATCAGCGGATCGCCTTTCGCGGAGACCATCGCAAAAAGTACGCGCGAAAGGATCTGGGCAGCGGCAGAGAAATTGAACTACCGGCCCAATGTCTTTGCGCGCTATCTCCACACCAAGAGGACCTACAGCGTGGCCGTGCTGGTGCCCGATGTAGGAGATGAATATTCCGCCGCCCTGATCGGCGGGATTGAAAGCTGTTTGACGAAAAAGGGATTTTTTTATTTCGTCGTCAGTCATCGCGGCGCGCCGGATTTGTTGAGGATGTCCCCCGACACCCTGCTGGACCGCGGTGTGGAGGGAATGATCTTCATCAACACCCCATTGAATCGCGCGCTGCCGGTGCCGATCGTGGCCATCTGCGACATCACGGAAGGGCCTGGCATTACCCGGATCAAGATCGACAATGGCAAGGCTGCGACGCTTGCAGTCGACCATCTGCTAAAGCTCGGCCATCGTGAAATTGCCGTCATCAAGGGCCCCCAGGGGAACGGAGACACGGACGACCGGTGGAAACAACTTTGCAAAGCCTGCGCCAAGCACGGCATCAAGATCCACCCGGAAAATACAGTACATCTCGGCATCTACCCCGCCTGCAACGAAAAAACCATGGCGGAAAATGGATACACGGCGGCGCAAAAGCTGCTGGCGCGAAAGCGGGCCTTTACTGCCCTGGTGGCCTTCAACGATGCCTCGGCCATCGGCGCGATTCGCGCCCTCTCCGACGCCGGACTGCGTGTTCCCGACGATGTCTCGGTCATCGGATTCGACGATATTCCGCAAAGCTCGTTCACCGTGCCGCGTTTGACCACCATTCGACAGCCGCTGTCCTCCATGGGCGAGCTTGCCGCAAACACTTTACTGGAAAAAATTTCCGGGAACTATGGCGGCCCCAAGCTGCTGAAGATTCAGCCGCAACTGGTGGTGCGAGAAACGACAGCGGTCTGCCACCAGCCTCCCCTGAATTTGATCGCCGGGAAATCTGCGGCCCGCTCACGATAACGTCCGCACCACTCGCGGATGTTCCAGCCGTAATTCGCTTTGCCATCGGGATGACTTCTTCCATTGCAATTCCTGCGCCATTCGGACTTCTTACGCATCGCGCGCGATCAGGGCAACTAAAACGTTTTTCTCGACAACTTGCGCTGGATTTCGCCTTATAATTGACTCGCTTTGTGAATGGCCTTCGAAAGCGTTCCATACCAGCGCGGGCGAGTTCGCTTTCTCTCGCCGGCGAATGGCGAGGAATGGCGATTGCCTCGTTCTCCTGTTCCGTAGTCGATGTTTTCCGCTCCAACCGCCGGCCAGGAGCAAGGCAATCAAGTTGTATGCATCGGTTCTGTGAGGTATTTTCCATGCGTTTGTTCGCTCTGTTGCTGCTCACTGGATTGGGTCTTCCCACGCTGTCCGTCGCGCAAAATCAAACCCAGTATCCATTTCAAAATCCCAACCTGCCGACAGACCAGCGCATTGACAATCTGCTTTCCCTGATGACCTTGCAGGAAAAGATCGATGCTCTCGGCACCGACCCGGATGTGCCCCGCCTTGGCGTCCATGGCTCCGGGCAGATCGAAGGGCTGCACGGCGTGGCCCTCGGCGGGCCTGGAGGCTGGGGACGCGTATTTCCCGCCGGCGTCAAGCGCGGCACGCCAGGCGTTCGCCCGCCGAACCAGCCCTTGGA
>JAJYVR010000138.1 GCA_021791935.1 Acidobacteriota bacterium | reverse complement strand
CAGGAACTGGCCAACCGCTGTGTTGCCGGACTTGGCGAGGCCGAAGACGGCGTGTCGAGCGGCATGGCGAGAGTGCGCCAATCCCAGATGGGGTTTTCTTTCCTGCACCACGCGGGGCTCTATTTTTGACCCATCGTGTCACCCTAGTATGCGAGATTCAGTAAGTTTCTCCTCGACTACCCCGTAGAAGATCTGACGATGCCGGACACGAAGGCGGTAGAACGCAGCCCACTCTGACGCAGGAGCAATTGTCTGCGCTGTTGCGGGCCGTTACCGATCCGCACGATCTGTGCCTGCTGTCCATCGGAATCTTCTGCGGAACTCGCACCAGTGAGGTCTTGGGGCTACAGTGGAAGTCCTGGCGGGGCGATCGTCTCGTTCCCTATGGGACGGTTCACGAAGGCCAGTTCTTCGCTGGGAAGATGAAAACAGGCGCGAGTTGCGATGCAATTCCGGTTCCGGAGCCGATCCAGCAAGTCATCGAGCGGTGGTTCTCAGAGTGCGATGATCCGTCTCCCGAAGCGTTCATGTTTCCGACTTTTGGTCGGGATGCACGAATGGGAAAGGATGTACCGCGTCAGGGCAAGAACTTCCTACGCTGGCGGATTCATCCCATCGCGGAAAAGCTGGGCATTCCCAAGCGGCTGATCACGTTTCAGGTAATGCGGCGCACGCTGGGGACGGATTTGTAAAAGTACGGAACGCTCAAGGATGCGCAACGTATCCTGCGGCACGCCGACATCAAAACTACCGGGAATGTCTACATGCAGGCCATCCCGGCAAGCGTGATGGAGGCATTGAACAAGCGGACGCGGGCGGTTTTGGAGGCGGGCGGGAACGTTGTTCCGTTCACAACGGTTCCAAACGGTTCCAAGTTGTCAGAAGTGTTCCGCGCCAACTATTCTTTCCTGTGCATGACAACTATTTTCCCCTATGAACGACAACTGCCACCATCAACTGCTGACGACATCTATGTTGGGTTGCGGCGATCCGGCTGGAGGCGGAGGGCGAAGCCCGGAGCCGGAAGCTGGATCGCCGGCGTCGGTCGCGGTGTCCGATTGTTGGCCGAGGGCCTGGACGTTGGTCTTGGCGTGCTCCAACCGATAGCTGGGGATGTTCAGCTCCACGATGATGCTGTGATGTACCAGGCGGTCGATGGCCGCCGCCGTCGTCGTCGGATCTTTGAAGATGCCTTCCCATTTGGAGAACGGAAGATTGCCGGTCAGCAGCACGCTGCCACGTTCATAGCGTTCGGCCAGCAGCGTGAAGACGGCTTCCATCTCTTCCCGCGTCTGGCGGATGTAGCCCAGGTCATCGATGATCATGCCTTCATAGCGGGAGTAGCGTTTGATAAGCCGGCTTAGTTTCAGATCGCGTTTGGCGATCGGCAGTTCCTGCACCAGCATCTCGCAAGCGGTGAAGAGCATGCGGCGTCCCCGGCGCACCAGTTCCTAGCTGACGGCCTGCAACAGATGCGTCTTGCCGCTGCCCGGATTGCCGAACACCAGCACATTTTCCGTTCGCTCCAGGAAGCTGCCCTCGAGCAGCGAACGCATCTGCCGCACTGCCTTGGGTGGAAGCCGCTTGGCGTCGAAGATATCCAGGGACTTCTCCAGCGGCAGTTGCGACTCGCGCAGCATTTTTTCGATGCGGTTCTCTCGCCGCTCCTCGCACTCGCGTTGCACCAGTTCCTGCAGATACCGCTCATAGCTGAGCGATTCGCGTTCGGCCTGCCGCGCCGCTTCTTCGTAGCATTGCCGGACGGTCGGCAGGTGCGGGTATTTCAGGTTCCGCGTCAGCTCCGCGGTCACATCCACGGCGCGGCTCATGGCACACCGCCCACGGCGCTCAAGAGCTGATCGAAGCCGGTCAGCGATACTTCCGGGATGGCCACATCGGCGACCTCCGGCGCTTGTTCGCAGCGCCTTCGCTCAGGCTGGCGAAGCTCTCCGACGGGCAGATCGTTCCCGTCTCCCAGTTCGAATACGTGAGCGCGAAGCGGTACAGCATGTGAGCGAACGGCGCGCCGCCGATCGTGATCTCCAAGTCCGTCAAGGGTGTGAAATCCGACTCGCACAACTCGCCGGCCCGGTGCTCCTGCACGAAATGCACTTCCTGGGCCGGGCCTTCTGTCGCCCGCCACTGCTCGATCCGCCGCTGCAACGTCCGCAGTTGCCCGTCGGCAAAGCGCTCCGGATACTGACGCTGGAACGCGGCCAGAACCGTCTTTGCTTCCAACCCCGGGTTGGTCCGCAACTGCTCCCGTATCTCCGGCCACACCTCGGAAAAACCATCCTGCCGTGTCCGCCAGTGCCGCTCCGCTTTCCTTTCGCCCGGCAAGCGCCGGACCCGCAGGTACTTGCGCGCCGTCTTCACGTCCATCCCCGCCTTCGACGCCGCTATCGCTTGCGTCTCCTCTGTGTTCGACAATTTGAATGGCCTCCTGATCCGCTGGTCTGTCGCCATTCGGGATGCGCTCTCCTCGAACGCTTCCCGCATCGTCTCAACTCACTTCAGATAGGGAGAAACAATTGTCGCCAGCCAGGAGAAACAATTGTCGCTGATCAGATACACCATATCATTTATTAGTATCATCATGAACGCTATTTAAAATTAGTCGTACGGGCTCTCGCGGTAGGTCAACTGGGCGAAGGCCATGGCCAGATACTGCTCCCCGCAGGCGAGTTTCTTGGCATACCGGTCGCCGCCATAGCGGGCCACGCATTTCTGAAACTCTTTGTGGGACAGATGCTCGATCAGTTGCGCAAACACAGTGCGACCGGAGGTCATGCCGCATTCTTGCAGCCGCAGCCCGTCTGACGAAAACCAGTCCCCTGACGGAATGATTTTCAAATCGTTCCCGACGGGAATGCCAACTATCTACATGTGCATCAATGCGTTACCCCTGATTGCGAGAATTTTCCCCGGACACCAGTGACTTCTCAACAATCGAGCGGTCAAAGTCGATATTGAGGCGTTAAAATGGATTCTCCATCGGCCGGTTGGTTGGCTTGGAGTTCAGGACCGACGGCATCCGGTCGAGGAAATCGATCCCGGGAATTGCGTACGATTCAGCCGCATTGAGGGGGAACCATGACTCACTACTCCAGACGCGATTTCCTGAAGGCCGGCTTGGCCACGGGCGCGCTCGCCAGCGTGGGAAACCTGCCGCTGCAAGCGGAGCGCAAGACAGCCACGGACCTGGTGACGCTGGGCAAATCGGGCGTGAAGGTGACGCGGCTCGCATTTGGCACAGGGACCATGGGCGGGCAGGTGCAGCGCGACCTGGGGCAGGCGCAGTTCACAAAGCTGGTGCGCTACGCCCACGAGCGCGGCATTCGTTTCTTCGAGACGGCTGAGTCGTACGGCGACATGCACCGGATGCTGGGAGTGGCGCTGAAGGGCGTTCCGCGGGAGAGCTATCAACTGATGTCGAAGGTGACCACGAGCGAAGGCGTCAATCCGCAGAAGAAGATCGACGAGCTTCGCAAACTTGCCAACACCGAGTACTTCGACATTATGCTGCTGCACTGGCAGCATACCGCGACCTGGCCAACCGACACGACAAGGTGGCAGGACGGAATCGATGAAGCGGAGTTGAGGAGGGCTGTGCTGGCTCGCGGGGCGTCGGTGCATGGGCTGCCGGCGTTGCGCCAGGTGCCCGGAGATAAATGGCTCGACGTAGCGATGATCCGGGTGAACCATAACGGCACAAGGATGGACGCGGAGGACTACGCGACCGATGGCCTGGGAAACGTGAGTGAAGTGGTCACCTATATCAAGCAGGCGCGCGGGCAAGGCATGGGCGTCATCAGCATGAAACTCATCGGAGAGGGCGTGTTCAACCGGGAAGACCGCCGGAAGGCGATGAAGTTCGCTTTTAGAAACGCCAGCGTCGACAGCGTTACGGTGGGTTATAAGAACACGTCTGAGATCGACGAGGCAATTGACAATCTGAATCTGGCGCTCGCCTGACCGGCCACAGCTATCAGGCTGGTGGCTAGCGTGGAGCAGCGTTGCGCAAGCGGCAGCAAGGGGTGCCGGAAGAAATCAAAGAGCTGGCCTGGAAGGCGCAGCACCGATTGCACAAACGCTACATGCGGCTGGCGGCGGCAGGCAAGGACCAGAGGAAAATCATTGCCGCAGCGGGGCGCGAACTGCTGGGTTTATCTGTGCCATCGGGAGCAAGGCGGAGGCGGCCCGCAAGCTGCGCATGGCGGCCTGACGAAATGCAAGAACTAAAGGCAACAACTTTCCCAAGAAGGAAAAAGCAAAAAAACAACGCATGAACCACAATGGCAACGACAACCCCAGAGTTGCGCAGGAGTCGACAGGGTCATTCCATAGCAGAGCGTAGTGCTGATGCTATAGAGGGAATATCGAAATTCTGAGCGTAGCGAAGAATCTAGGCATTCGCTTTGATTCAAAAATACCGAGGCCCCTCGGTCGCAGCGGCGAGCGAAAGGGCGGGATGGAACGAAGCCCGAATTACAGTGACCTTGAAAATGCTCTGGATGGACCGACCGCACGCTTCAGCGACGATCGGCAAGCACCAATCGTCCGAAATGCTCCGGGACATGAAACGTCGCCTTCATCGTCGGCTGCCAGGTCAGCGATTTTTGATCGCCCGGAGGCCCTTGCATTCGGAACAGGTTCACGCGAAACATTGTTCCTGCATGCGCCGCTTGCGGATCAATCGCTACCATCGGAATTTTCATGGCGCCGTACCATATCTTATGCTGACGATCGATCCTCGCCTCCACTTCAATTCCCGAGTTCCATTTCCACCCGTCTTCATGGCGCGGGCTATTGAGATTGATATCCAGATCGACCCACTCGCCCTGCGGCGATATCTCGAACTCCTTATAACGACGAATATTCTGGAAATCCGAACCGATAAATATCTCAGCAACGTCCCAGTTCCATAACTGGTTCGTTTCCGTTGTCGTACTCGGGTTGGGCTTCAAATGCAGCTTCTCGTACGGGCAGACATAGAGAAGGTAGAGGCTGTCGTTTGTCCACCGGGAGAACACTTCGGTCCGATAGCCGGGAACAGGTTTTCCCCAGTTGTCGTTCACAATGGCAATCGGCTCACCCCCTTGCCAGAATGCCGACTTGGGATCTGTTTCCAACGCGACATCGTGCGATGCCCGCACACTTGTAAAGACCTCCGAATCGAAAGCTCGCGCTGGCGCGATACCGGCACCGAAAAGCAAGCAAAGAACAATAATAGTTTTCATAGTAAAACTCCGTCTGGTCTTATTCTCATTCCGAAGTTGTCATGGGCACAACTTAAAAGCGAAGCCTCAGCTACACCTGATGGAAACGAATCTCGAGTAAGTCGGCAAGTCTCTTGAGTCGCCCGCCAAGATGCCCCACGCCCACCGCACAGTGATGCGCTGGCCCCTGCGCATTCCATCGCTCCAGAAACTCGCGCGCCCCCATCGGGAAGCGATATCGGCTGTTTGTATTGCCTATCTCAAGAATATCTCCGGGGGCACTCTCACCTTCAGCAACAAGCAGCTTGAATCCCGTCTCCACATCTTCAACGACCGAGAGAAGCGTGACCGGGCCATGCCGCACAGACATCTCTACTGAAACTCCGCTGCCCACCTTCCCGTGATACACCTGCAACGGGCGTACCTTCGTCTTCCCTTCCGCGATGCCGACATGTCCAGGACCGTCATGCCCCATCAGCACCATGTTCTCCGCGTAGTCGACGGCGTAAAACTCGGTGAACGATCCGCCAGCCCCCAAACTATCCATGATCTTCATGGCAATCGCATTTTTCACTTCATATTCCCCCGCAGCCGGAATATGCCGTGCCGTCAGCAGCGACATTCCCAGGATGACCGAGCTCATCGTATCCAG
Organism: Acidobacteriota bacterium; assembly: GCA_021791935.1. GTDB lineage: Bacteria > Acidobacteriota > Terriglobia > Terriglobales > Acidobacteriaceae > JAKAAZ01. The sequence goes on along the minus strand of JAJYVR010000138.1, from coordinate 3,370 downwards.
ATTGGCGGCATTTCCAGCTCCTTCGTAGTAGTAGGCAAGTGAACTTAGATCGTGCCGAGCAACAAATTCATCCAGTGCGACAGAAGTACGCGCGGCCCTTTCTAACTCCTTCATTTCGCAATCCGGCTGCAAGTCAAAGTGCTCGCGGAAATCCTTCACGCGCGCTGCCACGGCCTCATCGCCCACCTGCGCGCGCAACCCACTTAGCTCGTCCACTTCGAGAATTTCTATGTGACTTCCGAATGTAATGGCTATCTGAGTGACATCCGCCATCACATCCAACATCCCGTTGTAATAGCGGCCAAGCAGGCCCAATCGATTTTCTTCCAACGCAGCCTTCACGGCTGCAGCCGACAGCCACTCGTCAATCTCATTCCAGACTCGTTCCTCCTTCAATGTTCCCGTAACCTGATGAAATGGAATCTTGGCCCGCTGCATCAGATTGGCGATCTCAGGCGCTGGACATGCGGAGCAATACTCCAGCCAGCTTCCCGTCATCGCCGCGCGGTCTTTCAATCTATTGAAGTTGGCATAGTCGATTGCGGCCTCAGGCTGCAGGTTAAGAACAATCACGGGCACGCCGGCGCGCCGCACCAGCGGCAACACAATGCTGCTCACCGCATAGGTCGTAATGTAGATCAACAGTAGATCGACATCGGCGCTGCGAAATTTGCGGGCCGCCTTGCATGCGGCGATAGGTGTGTCAATCAGTCCAACGTTGACGCAATAAACCCCCGGCCGTTTTATTCTGTTCGCGGCCTCTTCCACATGACCTTCCAGCCTTGTCTTCAGGCCCGCGAACTGCCCCCAGTAGGCTTCGAGACCTATCCCGCACAATCCGACCCGTAGCTGCTCCGTCGACTCCATCGGATTTAAGTCCTATGCCAGATAGAATACTTCTCGCATCATGGGGAAACGCTCTCCAGGCGCGATCGGTTCCAGCGGCTCAAAGTACTGCGCCATCATTTCCTGCCAACGCGCATTCACTGGATCGCGCTCAATTGCGTCCCAGGTCGCGTCGAAGTCCTCCACGCGCATCGAAAGGACCAGCAACTCGTCCCGGCGAAAAATCGAATACTCCGAAATACCTGCGCCCTTCAGCAGGGCAAGCATCTCCGGCCACACTTCCCGATGGGCCTTGTCGTAACCCTCGCCAGCACCTTTCTTCAGTCGCAAGCAAAACGCTATCCGCTGCATTCGCCACCTATTTTCCGTCCCAGCGAACTACCGTCACCGCAAACGGAGCTAACCGCAGTGTCGGTCCTGTCGCTTGAGAAGTACGCGGCGGTCCTTCATCGGTAGTTTCATCCACGGTAGAGCTCTCCGCGTGGGCCGTACCCGGCGGAAGTACAACTTCGATGCTGCGGTTCCTTTGATTCACCAGCAACAGCTTTCTTCCCGACGGCGTCTGGAAGGCTTGCGCCGTCACTCCAGCGGAACCGTTCCCCGTCGTCTCGACCATTTTGTCGCCGGGATGAAAATTGTCCTCGATCAGCTTCAGTACCCAATAGCGAGCATTCGGCTTTCCATTCACCCAATCAATCATGCTGACGCTGGGATATTGCGACGGATATCCCACTAACTGCGACTCTCCGACGACATCCACTCCCAACTTCGCAAGGTTGACATAGAGATAGGCGTACAGTGCCCCTGCCGCATTCCAATACCCGTTCGGAATGGACCGAACATACCCGCTGGCATCCGCGACCCGATTATTATCGTTGGGAAGAATGACGCCGAGTTCATCCGTATCCGTCTTCGTTTCAGGCGACAGCCGGTCCCGAATTCGATTGATGTAACGCACCGCAGTTAGAAAGCGATCGGCCTGGTCAAAGAAACTATATTGCCAATCGTCGATCGTTTCTCCCGGCGAAGGCGAAGCATAGAAGTGATATGAAATATAGTCTAGCTGAATCCCAGGCTGGTGGTGCGCATGGTTCAAGAAGTATTCAAACCACTGCGGAGCATCCGACGGGGCCGCCAGCGCCAGTCCCATAAATTTCGTGTCTGGACTCACAGCATGGATGGCACGCACTACCGCGTCGTATCGCGCTGTGTATTGTTCCGGCGTGGTGTTATGTTCGAAATCGACTTCGTTCAATACCTCCCATACCGGAAACTTATAATGATGGGTCGACGCATGAAACTTCCCATTCTCATCTGTGAATCCGCCCCGCGTATACCAACTGACGAGCCGCGCATAGTAGTCGCCGAGGCTTTTTCCTGTAGGGTCCACTAACTCCGTACCTTGCGTATAGTCCCAGAACACTTGATTTGGGTCCTTCGGATAACTCACCGTCTTCGGAGTCTTAAACAGCCACGCCGGAATGGTACTGAAATTCATGACCGTACTGTGGCCCTGCGTCGCCGCCATGAAATCTTCCATCATCGGGTCGATCAGGCTGAAGTTCCAGGATGTGCCGTCCGACGTGGGTGGCTCCAATTCCGCCACCGCCAGCCGCGGATACGGAAGCCACGGGACATATCGCACATCCTCCGCTCCAAGCTGGTGAATCGCGCGGAACGCCGCGTCGTGAATAGGGGAGTCTCGTTCCAGCATTGGATTCACCACCACCTGAAAGGTAGGCGTGGAGCGCGACACCAGGACAGTCTTGCTCCAGTCAACTGCAATTGTTACCGAGGGAGTTGGGGCCTGCCCCCACACGGACACGGTCGCCAAAAAGACCAGAACCAGCCCGGAAATATATCTAAACGACGCTGCATACACGCCACAACTCAGCTTGTGCGGACTTATCGATTGCCTTCTACTCATACCACCCCACGTAAGTGCATTCGCGCTGCCTCCGGCGATCGGTCACTTCAACATCCCGCTGCGGGCGATAAGTCCCTCGAAGAGGCCCTGCCGGAAGTTTATAGTCCCACCAGCACCTTCCACGCGTGCAGGCCCGTATCGTAGATCGAAAACGATCCTGCTTGCCGCGACAAATCGGCGTGGGTAGCAGTATTGCATCTTTGTCCCTATTCCCCTACCCAGTACGACCATGGGCCAACCGCAGCACTGGAATGCCAGGTCGCGAATTTCTCGAAACAAAGCGATCGATCTTTATTTCGCCCCTTGAATTTCATCTTACACGTCGTCGACTTAGGCGATGCCGCCACCTATAGCGAGGAGGTGGGAATGATGGCCGGCATCATCCCATTCGAGCAAGGACAATTCAACTTCAACGTTCAACCGGGCGGCAAAACCGGAAATGAGTATGCGGCGGGAACGCCAGGGCAAACGCATCTTAATTGCTATATGCGGAGCGGGTTGGCTGCGATGAGATGGGGAGATGGACAGTCCCCCAAGATATTTTGCAGAATTGCGCGATCCGCGGGTGGAGCGGACGCGGGAACATTTGCTGGAAGA
>JAJYVR010000137.1 GCA_021791935.1 Acidobacteriota bacterium | reverse complement strand
TGGAAAAGTGCCGAAGGCTGTGGAAGAACTGCGAACGGAAACTCAATACCAGCTTGCAGTTCGTTCACCTCGCCTTCCTCGTCCTCCTGCTCAGAAGATCGTGAACAGGCTCTCAGGGATTTGCAGGTATTGCGGGTCGCCAGATCGCCCGCACCAGGAACGTGATCCCTACGGAGATCAACACTCCTTGCTCCAGCAGGGTCACGTTGTAGCGATGGGCAAAGATCAGGTACGTGATTGTCATTCCCCAAAGGTGAATCTCTCCAAGGAAACCCTGCAGCCAGTGGGGTCGAGCTGCGCCTGCGGGAATCCTGGGCACGACCGCCGGGAAAAAACGTGGAACCCTTTTCAGATACGCGGTATATGCGTCACCCCCTTCCATGGTGAGCTTTCGTTCCTCGGCCAGCATCCATACCACGATTAGCAGCGTCGCCGTCGCCAGCGCGAACAGCGCGCCGCCAGGAGGCATCAGGATGGAGATCGCCGCCGTCAGCAGCCATGTCCCCAGATAGAGCGGGTTGCGCACGTAGCGATAGGGGCCATCGGCCACCACTCGCTCCGAGTGCAGGTCTCTGTCGTACACCACGTCGGACCCCAGATACGCGGCCGCCCAGGTGCGTACCAGCGCGGCCAGCAACAGCGCAAACGTTGCCAGCGCGATGACCACGAGGGTGGAAGTAGCAATGGGGCAAAGGCCCAGGGCAGCCAGCATTCCGGCCAGCCAAAGCCATGTCGAACCGGGATGTGCGCCGCCCAGACGCTCCCACGGCGCCCAAAACGCGACGACAAAAATTAAAACGAGAGCTAGGCGCCGAAAACGAAACAAGAAATCCGCGAACTTCATACAAGCAGGGCGGTCCTCACGCGCACAATACCGGGGAACACTCGAAAAGGTCAGGCGTTACACCGCCGCGCCTAATACCGCCATCAGGGCGTCAAAGTCTTCCAGGCCGGAGTACTCAATGGTCACGCGACCGCGGCCATTCTTGTCTTCGATGCGGACTTTGAGGCCGAGTTGACGCTGGAGGCGATCCTGCGCCTCGCGGACATTGGGATCGAGCGGCTCTTTCGTTTTGTCTTCGCTTTTCTTGCGTTTCCGTTCCGGATCCATCAACCCCTGCACATACGTTTCTGTCTGGCGGACCGACATCGACAGCGCGACCACCTTGGTCATCGCCTTGAGAATTTCTTCTGCGCCGTCCAGCGAGAGCAGTGCCCGAGCGTGGCCGAAACTTAAATCGCCGGATTCCACCTTGCTTTGCACTGCAACCGGCAAGCGCAGCAGGCGAAGAAAATTGGCCACCGTCGCGCGATCTTTGCCGGTGCGCTGGGCCACCTGTTCCTGCGTCATGTGGAAGTCTCGGCTCAGACGATCATAGGCGCGGGCCTGTTCCATCGGGTTCAGGTCGGCGCGCTGGAGATTTTCGACAATCGTCATCTCCATCGCCTGCTCATCCGTGACCTGACGCAGAATGGCGGGAACAGTGGTCTTGCCCGCCTTGATGGAGGCGCGCCAGCGACGCTCGCCGGCAATCAGTTGAAAGCGACCGTTGGGCAGCGGACGCACGATGATGGGCTGGACCACACCGTTGGCGACGATGGAGCGGGCCAACTCGTCCAACTTCTGCTCATCGACCTGCATGCGTGTCTGGTAGGGGTTGGAATCGATCTGGTCGGCAGGGACCTCGCGCGGCGTTCCTCCCACGTGCGCGACAAATGGGTCGTCGACATTGTGGGCCGTGTGCGCGGCCGTTCTTGCTGCGAACGCCTGCGACCGGGCAACGACCTCGGGGGGAGCGGGAGTCGACAGCAGCGACTCCAAGCCTTTGCCGAGTGCGCGGCGCTTGGGGGCCTCAACTTTACCTGGACTTTTCACTTCTATTCGAGACATACGGCAAAATTCTCCCTTGGGCATCCATTCCATCAAAACTCATCTGCGAAAGCAATTCTGTCGTTCGGCAAACATAAATCGGCAATGAAGCGTGGATCAAGTGTAGGGCCAGAAGCGAACTTTGGCCCCGTCTTTGGCCCGCTTCGATTCAGCACGTCGGGCCATCTCCCGCGGACTTTCAATCTTGTTGCGCAACAGAATCTCCCGCGCCAGATCCATATAGCTTTCCGCGCCGCGAGATCGCGGGTCGTACAACTGCACGGGTTTGCCGTGACTGGGCGCTTCCGCCAGGCGGATGTTGCGGGGGATGTTTGTCTTCAGCAATTTGTCGCCAAAGAACTCTCGCAGATTCTCCGTCACCTGCTGGGCCAGATTGGTCCGCTCGTCATACATGGTCAAGACCACGCCTTCGATCACCAGAGACGGCTTAAACCCGTCTCGAACACGATCCAGCGTCTGCACCAGCTCACTGACACCCTCCAGTGCAAAATATTCGGCCTGCATGGGAATGAGAAGGGAATCGGCAGAGACCAGCGCGTTCAAGGTCAGCAGATCCAGGGCGGGTGGGCAATCGAGAATAAACAACTGCTCCGGACCTTCGTAGTTCGCCAGGGCCTTTTGCAAGCGATAGGCGCGGTCTTCCGCATGGACCAGTTCGACATTGGCGCCAATCAAGTGCTTACTGCTGGGTAGGAGCTTCAGGTTCTCGATTCCGGTCTCGATGGCGGCTTCGGCCACGGTCGATTCATTGATCAACACGGTATAGGTGGAGGAGCGATCTTCGTCTCGGGCAAAACCCAGGCCGCCGGTGGAATTCGACTGCGGATCGCAATCGATGAGCATGCAAGGGACGCCTTCGAGAGCAAATCCGGCGGAAAGATTGATCGCTGTGGTCGTCTTGCCAACTCCGCCTTTTTGATTCACGACCGCAATAATTTTTCGCATGGGCTGATCCGGTAGGGTATCGAACACAGCGGCTTCGCGCAATTGGCTTGGCTGTGCATTTCCGGGACAAATCTGTGGAAGATTTATCGAAGGTAACTTGACAGACGCGTTAGATGTTGTGTTTGGAAGGGGTTAGCGATCGTCCTCAGGTCTGGCAAGAGAAATCCGTTGTGGCGGCGCGGTGGAAAACTTTTGACTGCGGGCGCGCAGCAGCGTGTTCCACGTGGAACATGTTGCGACGGAAGAATGCTGGAATCGAGATGGAATGTTCCACGTGGAACAGGAGCAAAGCGCGATTGGGCGCAGGCATTATCGGGTGCGAGAACCGAGAAGAATCACCCTCTGATGGGTCCCAGGGACCGTTTCGGGTGGCAGCCAGTCCATCCGTGGGGCGGCGGGTCTCGAGACTGCATCGGAGCGGTTGCTGGCGGGTTGGATGTTGCCTAGCTCCGGCTGCGCTGTCAAGACTATGCACCAGCCCAGGTTGGCGCCTCGGGGAGGGTGAATCCGTAGGAAGGCGGCAACCAGCGCTTCCGCCATCTTGTCGACCGCGCGCAGCGTGACCAGATCGAAGACCTGCTCGGCCTGCAAGTCCTCCACCCGGCCCGCATGCACGGTAGCGCGGCCCAGGCCAAGCTCACGCACCGCTTCCCGCAGGAATGCGGCCTTCTTTTTCTGCGACTCCGCGAGGGTCACACACAGTTCCGGACGAGCAATCTGCATCGGAATCCCAGGCAATCCAGCCCCCGAGCCAAAGTCTAGCACCGTTTCCACACCTTGCGGGATCCGTTGGGCGGCGCGGAGGCATTCTGCAAGATGCAGTGCGACCAGAACGCCGGGACCGCGCACCGCAGTCAGGTTCATCTTTTGATTCCAGTGCGATAGCAGCTCGACATACTGCGCCAACTGAGCATAGGCCGCGGGCGGCAACGGCTGCAGCAGCATGGGTGCAACTCGCGTTTCGATTTCCGCGGGACTGAAATGGTGCGTTGCGGTGACTTTTGAGGGCATGGCGGGCAATTCAACCGAGCGAATCGGTGATCGGGCGCGGCTGCCAGGCGGCGGCCGCCTCTACAAACCGTTGAAAGAGAAGGCGGCTGGCTTGGCTTGTTTCCGTGCTACGTTCCGGATGCCACTGTAGGCCTACGACAAAATGATCCGGCTGCGTGCCTTCAATCGACTCGACCACCGCATCCTGCGGGCAACGGGCCGTGACGCGCAGGCCGTCGCCTACAATGCCGATCGCCTGATGATGGCTGGAGTTGACGGGCAGCCGCAGGAAGTCCGCCGTGTGGGTCACTTCCTCGCTGTCGCCGACGATTCGCGCCAACTGAGAACTGGGCTCAATCAAGACGGAATGGGCCACGACAACACTGCCGCCAGCACGATGATTCACTGGGATTTGCAGCAAATCCTGCACCAGCGTCCCGGTCCGCCAGCAGTTCAGCGATTGCGTCCCATAGCAGATGGTCAGCAGGGGCTTGTGCAGGTTGTGGGCATCCTGCAGCAGTATTTCGTCGACATTTTCTCTCGCCAGGTCTGGTTCGGCGGTCCCAGGCAGGCGTTCTTCGCCATATTTGGCCGGATTCATGTCGGCCGGGCTTCCGGGCAACAGAATTCCCTGGCAACTGGTTGCGATTTTCGCGATCGCCGCCGGGTCGAGCGTCAATGGAATTTCCACTGGCTCGCCACTCGCTTGGGCGACGGCGGCGGCGTATTGCGACCAGGTACGCCGGTTGTACTCCGTTTGGGCAGAAGTTGGTATCGGAATACCAATGCGGGGTCGCTTGAGTTCGTGGGTCACGGGATTCTCATGTTGGTTTCTCTGCGCCAATCGCGGCCGCTTTCACCGGTGTGATTCGTATACATCTTCGATATGGTATCGCGAATCCGGTGGGTGAGCGCATCGGCTGTTTTGCTGGTGTATCCGGCCGTCGAAATTGGCGCGCCAACGATCAACAGCAAAGGCCGCGGAGTCAAGTGATACGTGTGCATGGGCATCAGTTCATAGGTGCCGATCAAAGCCATGGGCACGATGGGTACCTGGGCTCGAATGGCCATATAGGCCGGGCCGCTGAGAAAATCCTGCAAATGCCCGTCGACGGAGCGACCGCCCTCGGGGAAGATAACCAGCGGCATGCCCGCCCGCAACGCCTTGACGCCGCGATTGAGGCTGGCGAGCGTGGAACGCAGGCTGGTGCTGTCTACGGGAATCTGGCCGGAACGCTGGAGATACCAGCCAATGAAGGGAATTTTGAACAGATCGTGGCGCGCCAGAATCCGAAACTGAAAGGGCAGCTTGCTCAGGACCACTGGCGTATCCATGTAGGACAGGTGATTCGAGACGTAGACGGCTGCGAGCGCCGGGTGAAAGTTCTCGGCACCCACAACACGCACCGGGGACAGGGCAATGCGGAGAAGCACCCCACCCCAGGCCTGCGCGATGGAGTGTTGAATGCGCCCACTGCCGTCAAACAGCGAAGCGAGCAGAGAGAGACTGCCGAATGCCGCCGTGGCCAGCACAAATAACGGCACCAAAACGAGATAGGTAAGCCAGCGAAAGAACGTCTGACTGCGCGGTTGGATGGGAGCGGGGTGGCTGGCACCGGTCGATGGCGCGGACTGCGGACCCGTTGGCGCTGATTTCGCCGCGACGGTAGTGTCCATCTCTTCCGGAATGCTGGACATGGACTACACCTTGCCTTGCGGGTGCAGCAGCGACTCCCGCAGCGCGCCAATCAGATAGACAGACCCGGCACACACAATCAAGCCATTTGCGGCGGTTTGCGCCTGGGCCAGTTCCATACCGGCTGCGGCTGAAGCCGCGCTTTCCGCTTCAACGCCCAGCCTTCGGGCGACCGCCTTGAGATCTTCCAGCGATGCGGTGCGCGGCGAATTCACCGGAGTCAGTATGACACGGTCGAAGACCGGGAAAAGAACCTGCGCCATCTCCTCAACGGCTTTCTCACGCAGACATCCGAACAGCAAGGTGCGCTCGATCGGAATTTGCGTTGCCAATCCAGGCCATGTGCTGAGCGCGGAACGCAGTGTCCACGCTCCGGCGGGATTGTGCGCGACATCGAGCAGCACAGCGGCGCGAGCGCCGGTGCGCGGAAAAAGTTCGAGACGACCCGGCCAACGCGCGGTGCCGATTCCTTCCGCAATTTGCTGCGGAGATATATTGTAACTGTTATTGTTACATAATTCGAGGGCGGCGGCCACCGCCAGCGCGGCGTTGCGGTGCTGATGCGTTCCCGCCAAGGCCGGCCGCAGTTCCACCGATGTTCCTGCGACAGTTACAGAATAGGGTTCGGCATAAAATTCGACGGCCTCCTTGTCGGCGGAGCGACGCGGCGGCATAAACTCGACGGCGCTGACGGCGCGCACATTCAGCGCGACGGCGACCTCTCCCAGCGCCTGGTTCGCGGCCGGATGTTGCGGCAACGTCACCAGCACGCCATTTTGCCGAAGGATTCCGGCCTTTTCGCGCGCGATGGCATCGATGGTTGGGCCCAGCCATTCCGTGTGATCGAGCGAAATGTCGGTGATAACAGAAAGCAGCGGCTCGACGATGTTGGTGGCGTCGAGGCGGCCGCCCATGCCCACTTCCAGCACCGCAAGATCGACTGCCTGCTCCGCGAAATAGAGAAATGCGACGGCGGTTACAGACTCAAAAAAGCTGGGATGCTGCGGCAGCTTGCCTTCGCGCAACAGGCGCGCTCCGGCCTCATCCACGCGAAAGTAGAGGCGCGCGAAATCGTCATCGGATATGGTCGTCCCGTTAATCTGCACCCGCTCATTCACGCGCGAAAGATGCGGCGAGGTGTAGAGGCCCGGGCGATAGCCGGCGGCACGGAGAATGTTCCCCAGCATGGCCGAGGTGGAACCTTTGCCGTTGGTGCCGGCGACAAGGACGCTGGGAAAATGCCGCTCCGGCGAGCCAAGCGCAGCGGTCAGGATGCGCATCTCCGCCAGGTCGAATTTGCGCGGCAGCATGTCCGCAACACCGACGGCGTGGGCGTGGGCCAGCTCATGCCCGCGCGCATACAAACTCTCGATCGCCTGCGCATACGACATGGCTCGATTCTAGTAGCAGACACGCACTTCGTGTCGAACAGTTCTTTGACGATGGAATTGGCGCTCCAATCCCACATCTCATCCATCGCGGCGGACGATATGCGGGGCATCCAGATACAAAGCAGGGTCATTCTGAAGTCGTCGAGGCGAGCGAAGAATCCAGAGAGCGGCGGCAGCGTCTAAAATACGTATATCGTCTGGATTGGTCACGAAAAATCGCTATACGAACTGCAAGCCCGCCCTAGACTTCAGAGCGTGAAGATTCCACAACGGAGCTATCGATGAAGATGCTGCGCCGCTTAGTTAACGAGGGTTGTGTCGCGCCGCAAGATCAAGATTATGTTGCCGCCGGCGTTACACTTTTTACGAAACGCTTGGCATATTTGTGGAAACGTTTGGGCCCACGGCCCCATTCAATCCTCCTGGGCGGTAAGCGTCCATCCCCCGCCAACCGCGACAGCGACCTCAATGAATTGCTACCTTTCGATCCAACACTATTGACCTTGGAGGTCGTAATGACAGCGGTAACTCGATTCTTTTCCAAATCGTCTCTGGCCCTCTTTCTTGGGCTCTCTTTCAGCGCCATCGCCGGCTGCGGCGGCGGCGGCGGCCAGAACGGACTTGGAACTGGCACCGTTACCGCCACTCCCAACTATGTGGCCACCATCAAGGCCGCCGGGCAGGAAGCTTTGCCCCTCGCCGTCGATCCCACCTCCAATCTGGTCGCCGTCCTCAACGAGGGAAGCAATTCCATGTCCTTCATCGATGGCTCCAGCAATGCAGTGACGTCCACGGTTGCGGTTGGGCCCAGCCCTCTCAGCGTCGCTGTCAATGCGAAAACTGGATTGGCATACGTTGCGAACAGCATGAACAACACTGTTTCGGTTGTCAACACCACCTCCGACGCGACCATAGCGACCGTTGCCGTCGGGCAAGGGCCGGAGAGCGTCAGCGTGAATTCCACCACTGGCCTGGTCTATGTCGCCAACAGCGGAGACAGCTCGGTATCCGTCATCGACGGGGCCTCGAATACCACGACTGCCACGATTGCGCTTCCCGCCAAGCCGACTGCCATCCAAGTGGACCCCGCAACCAATATGGTTTATGTTGCCAGCAGCAGCGGCAACTCTGTCTTAGCGATCGACGGTTCCAGCAATGCCGTGACTCAAACCATTGGAATCGGCGTCAGCTCCCCTGGAACACCGTTAACACCCGTTGCGCTGGATGTCGATACCGCCACCGACATGGTTTATGTCGCGGACCTGGGCAACACCGTGTCCGTGCTGAACGGAAGCACAAACAAGCTGGCGGCCTCGGTCATTGTTGGCAATGTCCCATCGGGCATCGCTGTCGACCAGTCCACAAATATGGTGTACGTCGTCAATAGTGGCGACAACACCGTCTCCGTGATCGACGGCACATCCAATGCTGTTTCAAACACGCTCGATGTCGCCTTGAACTCCTTTGGCGTTGCTGTCGATGGTGCGACAAACCTTGTTTATGTCTCCTCGGGTACATCGATCGGCGTTCTCAAAGGCGTCGGCAATTAAGCCAGTTGCCATGCTCGCGTGGCCTCGCTCCGGGCAGGCCCCGTGTAGTGAAGTGAAGAAGGCTGGATGCTTCGTCGTCCGCCGCGGCGACAACCTCAGAATGACTCCGGTGCTGGGTGCCCCAGGTTAGCTGCGCGAACCTGGGGCACCCAAACTCCCGGCGTGCTACCCTCACAGTGAAAATCTATGGCGGAAAAAAACCAGCTCTACTACGGCGACAACCTGGATGTGCTGCGGCGCTATGTGCGCGAGGAGTCGGTCGATCTGGTGTATCTCGACCCTCCGTTCAACTCTCGGCAAGACTACAACGTGCTGTTCGCGGAAAAAGACGGCAGCCGGTCGAGCTCGCAGATTCACGCGTTCGAGGATACGTGGGAGTGGAACCTCGAAAGCCAGCGCGCTTATGAGGGGATTGTCGAAACCGGCGGCCGGGTCGCCGATGCGATGCGCGCCTTTCATACGTTTCTCGGCAACTCCGACATGATGGCGTATCTGGCGATGATGGCCCCGCGCCTGGTCGAACTGCGCCGCGTGTTGAAGGAGACGGGATCGATCTATTTGCACTGCGATCCCACCGCCAGCCATTATTTGAAGATTCTGATGGATGCTGTGTTTGGTCCGCAGATATTTCGCAATGAAATTATCTGGAAGAGATCGGACGCACATAGCGACGGCAAGCAAGGGTCAAGACATTACGGACGAATACACGATGTTCTGTTGTTCTTTAGAGCGGAACCAAGATTGCTATATCCCGGATGCTAGGGGTGCGATAAATTTGGTTTGGCGATTTCCGCGAAGACAAGCGATGGCGCAAGCTTATTCGGA
>JAJYVR010000136.1 GCA_021791935.1 Acidobacteriota bacterium | reverse complement strand
CTCTTCGTGCGCTTGGCGGCTCACGTTTGGAGTTTCTGGGATGGACTCCCGTAAATGTCAAACTGCTCGGGTCCCCCGGCAGAGCCGGGGGACTTTCCCGGTCGTTAAGGAGTCTGCAACCATGGTGCTTGAAGACGATTATCGCCTGTGTCTTTCGAGTCGTCACGTACTTAATTTGGGCATTTTGAAGTTTGCCGCGTTTAGGCATATCCGCCCATTGAAGTCTCGCGCTCGATACAATAGAACAGGCTGCGGAAATTGGGCCGCTAGAGGAAAAGCATGTACGAAGTCACCGTGGAAGCGGGATTTTCCGCAGGCCATTACCTGCGCAATTACCGGGGCAAGTGCGAAAATCCGCACGGACACAATTACAAGGTCCGCATCACCCTGCGCGGGCGCGAATTGGACGTCGCCGGCCTGCTGCTGGACTTCAAGCAGTTGAAGCAAGTCATGCGCCCGGTGATCGACCGGCTCGATCACCAGATGATCAACGACATTGCTCCGTTTATCGAACTGAACCCTTCGGCGGAAAACCTGGCGCACTATTTCTTCGATGAAACCAATGTGCAACTGCGAGAAATGACCGAGGGCCGCGTCACCGTCAAGGACTGCACCATCTACGAAACCGACACCACCACCGCAACCTATTACGAGTGACTCCGTGGTCCTGATCGAACTCTACGTGTCGGTTCAAGGGGAGGCGAGTTTTGCCGGGCTGCCGTGCATCTTCGTGCGCCTGGCGGGCTGCAATCTTCGCTGCTCCTGGTGCGATTCGGAATACACCTTCAGCGGCGGCGAGAAATTCACGCTCGACCAGGTGGAAGAGAAAATCGCCGCGCTGGCTCCCGTAACGCTGGTGGAATTTACCGGCGGCGAGCCGATGCTGCAAGAGCGGGAGCTGCTGCCGGCGATGGAGCGCCTGCTGGACAAGGGTTATACGCTGCTGCTTGAAACCAGCGGCGAGCGTCCGCTGCAAAACGTCCCCAAGGCGATCCATAAAATTATGGATGTGAAATGTCCCGCGTCGGGGGAAAGCGGACGCTTCCATCTCGACAATCTCGAGGCGCTGACTCCGCGAGATGAAGTGAAATTTGTCATTTCCGACCGCGCCGATTATGAATTTGCCCGCGACTTTATTCAGCGGCACAACCTGGCGGCAAGATGTGGACAGATTTTGCTGTCGCCCGCATTTTCGAAAACGCCGACATCGCAGCGCACGGCAGACAATTGCGTGCTCGATCCGCGTCTGCTGGTGGAATGGATGCTGGCCGACCGTCTGCCGGCGCGCCTTAGCCTGCAAATTCACAAGTTCATCTGGGAGCCCCTGAAGAAAGGGGTATAGTCGCTGCCAAGGACAGCATCGCCATGGAACCGACAGATCCAAATGCTGCGGCAACACGCGCAGCGGAAGAAGCCGCTCTCACGCCGACGACCATCAGCCACTGCCCCACATTGAACGAGGCGCAAATGCTGGTCAGCCTGCTTGCCTCCTTTGGCATTGAGGCGAAGATTGAGGGCGAAAACTATTTGCGGATGTTGGGCAGCATGGTGCCGGGCAGCGACGGCATTCGGGTGCAGGTGCGGCGCGCGGATGCCGAGGCCGCCCTGGAAATCTTGGATCCCGGCCCCGAACCGACGACAATGAAAGACTAGAAAAATCATTTTCGTTTCTCGAATGGGCCAGGCGCGTGAAAGTGAGGTTCGATATCGTTTTGCCATCGAGTGAGTTTGTGTCAATGTAAGCGAAGGCGCCGCTCAAGAACATGATTTTTCGGTTAAAACAGAATGTCGATGAAAAATGAAAGCGTCGTGTCTGCTCGTCCCAGCGCCGTGGTCTCGCTTTCCGGAGGCATGGATTCCTCCGTTTGCCTTGCCCTGGCAGCGCGGGACTACGAAGTCTACGCCCTACATTTCAGCTACGGCCAACGCACGGAACAGCGGGAATTGGCCAGCGCCCGCGCGATCGCAGAGCGTGCTGGCGTGCGGCAATTCCTGCCGCTGAGAATTGACCTGTTTCGCCAGATTGGCGGCTCGGCCCTGACGGACGCGACCATCGCCGTGCCCGACGCCCCCATCGCCAAAAAGATCGGCGAGGAGATTCCCGTCACCTACGTCCCATTTCGCAATGCGCATTTTTTGTCCGCCGCGGTCAGTTGGGCAGAGGTTGTCGGCGCGGAAGCGATCTTCATCGGCGCGGTGGAGCAGGACAGTTCCGGCTATCCAGATTGTCGGCCAGCCTACTATGCCGCATTTCAGAAGGCGATCGAGACCGGGACCCGGCACGGCAATATTCGGATCCATACGCCGTTGATTCACCTGAAAAAAAGTGGGATTGTCCGGCTGGGCCTGGAGTTGAATGCGCCCTTTCATCTCACTTGGTCCTGCTATTCCAGCCATGACCGCGCCTGCGGGGTCTGCGATAGCTGTGTCCTGCGTTTGCGGGCCTTTGCGGAGGCGGGCGCTGCGGACCCAATTCCGTATGTTGGGGCGTAGTCAAGGAATTATCCGGCTGCAAGCGACCGTCGGGTCGTCAGGAAAATTGGGGGTGCAATGTTTTTGGCGCTGTTGTAGCTTTAGAATGGCGTTGAGGCAATAATGTCAACGGCGTTGAGCGAAAATCACCACGTCGAGATGGTTCAAGGAGACGAGGAAATGGAAAAGATTCGGATCGCTGTATCTTCAAGGTCCGCAAAAATGTTTGCGGCAATTTTGGCAGTGTCCTGCGTCGCCGTTTGTGCGGCATCAATCGTAACGGTGGGCAGTTTCATGGCGACTGCTTCCGCCTGGGCGCAAGCTGCCCCGAGCGCCGCCCCAGCGGCAGGTGCGACCACCGCCAGTATCCATGGGCACGCCCAGGACCCGCTGGGCCAACCCATAGTCAACACCAAGGTTGAAGTCACGACCGACGGCAAGACGGCGCTGGATACCTTCACGACGGACGCCAATGGCGACTATAAGGGTTCCGGCATCAAGCCGGGTACGTATACCGTCATCCTGTTTGGAAATATCAAGGGCAAAGATGGCAAGATGACGCAGGGAATCATCGACTATCAGCGAAACGTAAAGTTTACGGTCGGCGCGGATACTCAGGTCGATTTCGACATGACCCGTCAGGCCTATGTCTCCAAACTGCCTCCCGACGTGCAAAAGCAGATCGCCGCAGCGCGGAAACAAAATGAGGCCGCGCAGCAGGAAAACAACAAAATCAAGAATGTAAATAAACTCATCGTCGATGCGCGGACGGCGCGCAAGGCTGGGAACTTCGATCAGGCCATCGCGCTGGATACACAGGCCACCCAGGCCAAACCCGATGTAGGGTTGACGTGGTACGAGCTGGGCGACAGCGAGCTTGCCGCCAAGAAATACCCCGACGCGGCCACAAATTACAAAAAAGCCTTGACCCTGTTGGCCGCCGAAAAGGCGCCGAAACCGGATGTCATTGCGGCTGCGGACAATAACCTGGGCGAGGCACTGGCGAAGTCCGGCGACGTCAACGACGCTGTGACCGCCTATGAGGCTGCCGCCAAGGCGGACCCAACACAGGCAGGCATGTACTACACCAATGAAGCCATCGTCCTGTTCAAAACTGGGCAGGGCGACGCTGCGGGAGCTGCGGCGGACAAAGCCATCGCGGCGGATCCCAACAAGGCGATCGCCTACTACATCAAAGGCTGGTCTCTGGTGCAGCATGCGACCATCGATCCCAAGACCAACAAAATTGTGTTGCCTGCGGGCTGCGCGGACGCCTATCACAAGTTTCTTTCACTGGCGCCCACGGGTCCCCTTGCCGAGGACGCGCAGAATATCCTGCAGCAGGCCGGCGAGACCATTCATTCGTCCTACAAGAAGCATTGATCCACATTGGCCGTTCCTGCAACATTGGCGTAACCAGCGGCTCCCCAGCGATCGCCAGGAGCCGCTGATGCTTGCGATGAGCGGTTCCACCGTCAGCGTACCCATGGGATTGGATCTTCGCGCAGCTTTTCCTTGAAAGCAGCATTGCGGGACCGTAGGCCGGGTATACGGACCGTGACACCGTTCTACCCAGAGGGGCAGCTCGGGTGCAGAAAAATCAGCCTTCAATTTCTTCCTCGCGCGTGACCGACGCTCCCGTCTCCTTCGCTGAGGCTGCCTCCATCGTCGCCGAGCAGTGTGCTGCCATTCTCGCCGCGCACGCATGCGAAACAGTCCGCTGCGACCTTCTCCGCGCGCTGGGCCGTCGATTGGCAGAGCCGCTCATCGCGGACCGCGACCAGCCTCCGTTTCCTCGCGTCACGCGAGACGGGTTTGCTGTTCGGGCACGGGACCTGGCCGCCGGCATGCCCTTGCGCGTCGTTGGCCAGCTTCGCGCCGGAGAAACCTGGCCCTCCGAAAATCCGCCTCTCGCCGCCGGAGAGGCCGTCGAGATCATGACTGGCGCACCGTTGCCTCCAGGAGCGGACGCCGTGTTGATGGTCGAACACGCGCAGGAAAACCAGCGTGGATCCGGCCGTGATATCGGCGCTGAGGCGCCGCTGCAGCGCTTCGTGCTCCCGTTTGCTGGCCGAACCTTGGCGGGTGGAGAAAACGTCGTTCCGCAAGGCAGCGAGGCGCGCCGTGGAGATGTTCTGCTGGAGCCAGGGTCGCGTCTCGGCCCCGAGCAGGTCGCGCTGGCGTCTTCCTGCGGACATCTTTCTCTTTCCGTTTACGCCAAGCCAAACGTTGCCATCCTTGCCACCGGAGACGAACTGGTCGATCGATCGGCACAGGTGGGATCATTCGCGGTAAATTCGGGGGAGTCTCCGGCCTCAATTCAACCCCACCAGATTTACGATTCGAACAGCCATGCGCTGGCGGCCCTGGTCCATCAGGCTGGCGCCACCGCTTTGCGGCAACCGCCGGCGCTGGATCGACTCGACGCCCTCAATGCTTCCATCCGCCAAGGTCTTCATGCCGCGCCACTGCTGCTGCTGACCGGCGGCGTCTCCATGGGAAAATTCGATCTGGTCGAGGAAGCGTTCGCCGGCATGGGCGCCGAGTTTTTCTTTACCGGAGTAAGGATGCAACCGGGGAAACCCGTCGTCTTTGGCCGCCTCCCCGCCACAGACGATCGGCCAGCCCGCTATTTCTTCGGATTGCCGGGGAATCCAGTCTCCGCCATGGTCACTTTCCGCGTGTTTGTCGAACCTCTCTTGGCAGCGCTGTCGGGCGAGCGAAACTGGCAGCCGAACATCGCCCTGGCAAAACTTGCAGCCGAACTGCGAGTGAAGCCCGGACTGACGCGCTTTCTTCCTGCCCATCTGGACGCTTCGCCGCAAGTCCCAGCCGCAACTCCAATCCGGACCCAGGGTTCTGGCGATCTGGCCGCGAATGCGCGCGCCAATTGTTATCTCATCGTCCCAGACGACTGCGAAGTTCTGGCTTTGGACAGGATGGTACGGGTTCTCCTGCGTTAGAGGGGGTCTGATGGCGATTGTTTTTCTCCGCATCGCGGGAGAACGGCTTGCCGGACGGGCTTCATCCGCGTCCTGGCGTCCGACATGCACAAAAAATTCCTGCTGAGGACGTAAAATAGAAAACATGTCGCAACCGGCGATTCAGCAGGTGTTCTTGAAGCGGACCTTTTCTCTCCTTGTATTGGCGGCGTTCATGACCGCTGCTCCCGTTCTTCGTGCGCAGATCGCGCAACACACTCAGGTCCACGATGCAACGCCGTTGAAGGCGCCTCCGGGAGCTCGGGTGGCGATTGTGGAGTTTGCGGACATGGAATGCCCCATGTGCGCGCAAGATAATCCGCTGCTGATGGCGGCGGCGGCGAAGTATCGCATTCCATGGATTCGCCACGACTTTCCGCTTCCTTACCATGTGTGGAGCTTTCAGGCGGCGGTGGACGCGCGTTGGTTCGACACCAAGTCAAAGAAATTAGGCGACGATTTTCGCAATGCTGTGTTTGCCAACCAGCGCAGCATCGAGACCCTGGGGGAATTGCGCACGTTTGCTGAAAACTTCGCCCAGCAGCACGGCATTGGGTTCCCGTTTGTCGTCGATCCGCAAGGCAAACTGGCGGCCGAAGTGAAAGCGGACTATGCGCTGGGTCAGCGCGTCGGCATCGAGCACACGCCAACCGTCTGGGTTGTCACCAATCGGACCACGGGGGTCCCGTATGTCGAAGTGGTGGACCCCGAACATCTGTATGCGATCATCGATCAAGCTTTGGCGGAAACTGCCAACGAAAAACCTGCCGCCCACACCATCCACGCGCATCGCCAAAAAACCGGCCAATAGCTGGATCGCGATTCACAAAGCATGGCACCCGGCTGTTCCGGACAACGATCAGCGGTTGACATGCTGCATGGCGGCCTCCGGATATCGCGGTCCCGCCGCCACTCCCTGCGGGGCCACGTCCGCAATGCGCTTCAGGTCGGCAGCCGTCAGTTCGATTGCGGCGGCGCCGGCATTTTCCTCCAGATAGCGCAGCTTCTTCGTGCCTGGGATTGGCACGATGTCTTCCCCCTGCGCCAAGACCCACGCCAGCGCCAGTTGCGAAGCGGTGCAGCCTTTTTCCCGCGCCAGATCCTCCACCTTTTTCACCAGATCAAGATTGATCGCAAAATTCTCGCCCTGAAAACGCGGAGAGTTGCGGCGATAGTCGTCGGCGGACAAATCCTCCAGCTTGCGAAAGCGGCCAGTCAGAAATCCGCGCCCCAGCGGACTATAGGCAACAAAGCCGACGCCCAGCTCGCGGCAGGTTGCAAGGACTTCATCCTCCGGATCGCGGGTCCACAGGGAGTACTCGGTTTGCAGTGCGGCGATCGGGTGGACCGAAACAGCCCTCCGCAACGTCGCCGGCGCCGCCTCCGATAGTCCGAGATGGCGCACCTTCCCCTCACGCACCAGCTCCGCCATGGCTCCCACCGTCTCCTCAATGGCGACTTTCGGGTCGACGCGGTGCTGATAATAAAGATCTATGGTCTCGATCCCGAGCCTCTGCAGGCTGGCCTCGCAGGCACTCTTCACGTATTCTGGCCGTCCGTTCACTCCCAAAGGCGCGCCCGTCTTTGTATCGCGCAGAATACCGAATTTCGTTGCCAGCACGACCTTGTCCCGCCGGTCGCGAATGGCTTTGCCTACCAGCACTTCATTTGTATGCGGCCCATAGATGTCGGCCGTGTCCAGAAAATCGATTCCCAACTCCAACGCCCGATGAATCACCGCAATCGAGTCCTGATCGCTCTCTCGTCCGCAGTAGAAATCGGACATTCCCATGCATCCCAGGCCCAACTTGGAAACCTTCAGGCCCTTTCCCAAGGTTCTTTGTTCCATGGCTTGCTTCCTCCGTTGCTACGATTCCTTCCCAAGATGGATGCCGGATGTGGCTCGAACCGTTCAGGATTCATTGTAAGTTCCTCGCGTAGCGCCGGCATCAGTTGCGAATTCCTGGGGCCCTGCGCGAGCTGCCATCCGTTCCTGCTACGCTGTTGGTCATGGGCAAGCTTTCCCATTACGACCCCGCGGGCCGAGCGCGCATGGTGGATGTCAGCGGCAAATCGGTCACCCGGCGCGAAGCGGAAGCGACAGCCATGGTCGAGCTGTCCGCTGCTGTGCTGGCCGCTCTGCCGTCGAATCCCAAGGGCAATCCGCTGGAAGTTGCGCGCTTCGCCGGAATCCAGGCGGCCAAACGGACCGCTGAATTGATTCCGATGTGCCATCCCCTTTCTCTCACTTTTGTGGATGTCGTCACGGAAATTCAACCCAACGGCATCTTGATCCGCGCCATAGCGGCCACCGCCGGGCCGACCGGCGTGGAAATGGAAGCCCTGGTGGCAGCCTCAATCGCCGCTTTGACCATCTATGACATGTGTAAGGCCCTGGATAAAGGAATTGTCATTCGAGAGGTTGCGTTGCAGCGAAAATCTGGCGGCAAGAGCGGCGATTACCAGAAGACCTCTGCTTAACGCGACCACTCCTGCACTCCCGCCCAAGGTGTTTCTCTATCGCCAGGAGTCATAAATGCAGGAAATCGCTTCTTTGTTGCATACTGTTGCGCCGTCCAGTGTACCGATATTACCCGTAATTGGACGCCATGTGCATAAGCTGGCGCTCGGTTCTTTCGTCCTCAGCGGATCTCTGATTGTCAGCTTCGTCGTTTACTCGCTGGTCTTTCGCTTTGTACTTCGCAAGACCGTCGCTCCCGCCCACCCCAGCATACTGCGCCGCTTCCGCAAGCCTGCGCTGTGCCTGTTTTTGATCGCCGCCACCATGCTGGCGATTCCCGCCTTTGGAATCTCCGAGTATCTCAACGGCGTCGTCGAGCATGTGCTTCATATTTGCTTCATTCTTTGCATGGCGTGGTTGCTGATCGCTGCCGTCTACGCCGTGGAAGACATTCTGATGCGCCGGTATGACATTACCGCGGCGGACAACCTGCGGGCGCGGCGCGTGCGCACGCAAATGACCGTGATGCGACGACTTGCAATAGCCTTCATCGGCCTGCTGGCCATCGGACTGATCCTCTACACGTTCAACAACACGCGGCTGTGGCAGTACGGCGCCGGACTGCTGGCGTCTGCTGGCTTGGCTTCGCTGGCACTGGCAGCGGCGGCCAAGTCGACCGTTTCCAACCTGCTGGCCGGCATTCAGATCGCCTTTACCGAGCCGATCCGTCTCGAAGACGTGGTGATCGTCGAGGGCCAATGGGGATGGATCGAAGAAATCACCGCCGCCTACGTGGTGGTCCGCATCTGGAACCTGCAACGATTGATCGTCCCACTCAGTTATTTCATCGACCATCCCTTCCAGAACTGGACGCGCACCACCTCCAACCTGTTGGGGAATTTTTATATCTACGCCGACTACACCTGCCCCGTCGAACCGCTGCGGGAAGAACTGACACGCGTGTTGCAAGCCACGCCGATGTGGGACGGCAAAGTGAATGTGCTCCAGGTCACGGACCTTTTTCAGCAGACGATGCAGATTCGCGCGCTGATGAGCGCGGCGGATTCCAGTACGCTATGGAACTTGCGTTGCCTGGTGCGCGAAAAGATGATCGACTTCCTGCAGAAGAACTATCCGCAGTGTCTGCCCAAGCAGCGCGTGAACGAATTGCAGAATGCGCCGTGGGAGCAGGTGAACGAGCAGTTGCAGCCATCGCCGGGACCGCATTCGCAATGAAACACCGTCGCGTTGGCGTCCATGGCTGTCACCGTCGCCGCGGTCGCTTCGTCAAAATGCGGAACGTCGTCCACGCGTTCGCAACGATCAGCGCGCTGATCTGAATCAAGACCGACGTGAGATGTCCCGCATGAGTGCGGCGCAGCGCGGGAACGGCGA
>JAJYVR010000135.1 GCA_021791935.1 Acidobacteriota bacterium | reverse complement strand
CCAACCTCGACAAGGCCGCCGACCGGGTCCGCGAGGCCGCGCGCGCCGGCGCCAATGTCGTCTGCCTGCCGGAGCTGTTTCAGACGCAATATTTTTGCCAACGGGAAGATCATGCGCTTTTCGATCTCGCCGAAACCATCCCCGGCCCTTCCACCGAAAAATTGTCCCGCATCGCGATTGAGGAGCATGTCGCCGTCGTCGCTTCCCTGTTTGAGCGGCGCGCCCCCGGCATCTATCACAACACCGCCGCCGTTCTAGAGGACGATGGCTCGCTCGCCGGAAAATATCGCAAGATGCATATTCCGGACGACCCTCTCTACTATGAAAAGTTTTATTTCACTCCCGGCGATCTCGGCTTTCGCAATTTCCCTCTCCACGCGGGAAACATCGGCGTTCTCGTCTGCTGGGACCAGTGGTATCCAGAGGGAGCGCGCATCACCGCGCTGCAAGGCGCGAACGTCCTTTTCTATCCGACCGCGATTGGATGGCACCCCGCCGAAAAATCTGCATACGGCGAAGCGCAATACAGCGCCTGGCAAACCATGCAGCGCTCCCACGCCATCGCCAATGGAGTCTACGTCGGTGCCGTCAATCGCGTCGGTCACGAGCATGGCGACGTTCGCGGCAACCGCGTGGATGGTCCGGGCCTGGAATTCTGGGGCGGCTCCTTTCTCGCCGATCCCTTCGGACGAGTCGTTCTTCAAGCCGAGCACGACAAGGAAGATATTCTGATCGGCGAAATCGATCTGCACCTGATTGAAGAGACGCGGCGCAACTGGCCTTTTTTGCGCGACCGCCGCATCGACGCCTATCAGCCCATCACCGAACGCTTTCTGGACAAGTAAACTCCCATGAGCGCGCCTCGCACCTCGATACACACAGCCAAGACGACTCCCCGCGCACTCGGCCTGCACATGCCCGCCGAGTGGGCGCCGCACGCCGCCACCTGGATCGCCTGGCCGCACAATGCCGAAGACTGGCCGGGAAAATTTCAGCCGATTCCCTGGGTGTACGGCGAGATTGTGCGCCATCTCGCCCGCGTCGAGCATGTTCATGTCCTGGTGAACGAACCGGCGGCGGAGAAGCGCGTCCGCAAAATTCTGGCGCGCTGTGGCGCAAATTTTGCCAATGTCGCATTCCATCTTCAGCCGACGGATCGCGTATGGCTGCGCGATTCCGGCCCCATTTTTCTAACTCCGGCCGCTCCCAAAACCGCCGCCCCGCCGCTTGCGCTTACCAATTGGAAATTCAACGCGTGGGCGAAATACGACAACTGGCGCAACGACGATCGGATTCCCGCCCACGTCGCCAAACTGCTCAAAGTTCCCATGTGGACCCCGGAGATCAAACTCGCGAACGGCCAACGCCATCGTGTCGTTCTGGAAGGCGGCAGCATCGACGTCAACGGCGCGGGCGCGCTGCTCACGACTGAGGAATGCCTTCTCAGCGACGTGCAAGCCCGCAACCCCGGCGTGTCGCGCGAGCAACTGGAACATTGCTTTCACGACCATCTCGGCATCGATCAAGTGATCTGGCTGAATCGCGGCGTCGCCGGCGACGACACTCATGGCCACGTGGACGATATCGCCCGCTTCGTCGATGCTAAAACCATCGTGGCCGTTGTCGAACCGAATCGCGACGACGAAAATCACGCGCCGCTGCAAGAAAATCTCGACCGCCTGCGCGCCGCTCTCACCCACCAGCGCAAGCCCTATCGCATCGTGGAGCTGCCGCTTCCTTCTCCAGTGATTTTTGAAGGACAGCGCCTGCCGGCCAGCTACGCCAATTTCTACATCGCCAACGGCCTGGTATTGGTCCCCACATTTAACGACGCCAACGACCGCATCGCCCTCAACATTCTCGCCGGCCTGTTTCCCCAGCGCAAAGTCATTGGCATTCATAGCGGAGACTTCATCTGGGGCCTGGGCGCCATGCATTGCATGACCCAGCAGCAACCCGCGATTTTCCTCGCCGCCGCTGCCCGCAAGTCCTAGCGCTCCTGCCCGCCTTCGTGGAACGCGTTCCACCCGGTGGCAATCGTTTCCAGCGCCCGCTCCGTCAACGGAAATTCCTTCGACGTTCGCAGCCCTTCCACCGCAACCCACCGCGCATCGGAGACATCGCTGCCAGGCTGCAACGCACTCTTTTCTACGCGCTGGTCGCGTTCCCGCGCCGCACTTTTTCCGTCTTCAGCGTCAATCCGGCAGAGAAAATCCACCAGCACGTAATGGAATCGAATCCGCCCCTCGGCATCACGGTCAATGTGGTCGAACGCCTTCAGCACCTGGAGCGGCACAACCCTCAGCCCGGTCTCTTCGACGACCTCGCGGGCAATCGCTTCCTCCAGCGTTTCGCCCAACTCGACGGCACCGCCCGGCAGCGACCATTCGCCCGCCAACGGCGCTTTCGCGCGACGCACCAGTAGCACGCAGCCCGCATCGAACACGACCGCGCCCACTCCAACAATCGGCGACGCTGGATATTCGCGCTGTCCTGGCAAATCTATCTCCCCCTCCGCCATCGTCCACACGAAAGTTCCTCGCCACAGAAAAGGCGCAGCCAATGGCCGCGCCTCTCTCGCTCACCAGCCGACTGCACGCCTACAGGCGCATCGGCTTGCCATATTCCTCTTCAAATACCGTTCGCGCCATGTCGAAACGGCCGCCATTATGTTTGTCCGGCCCGTGCAGATGTCCAATCCCCAACAGCGCGACCACGTGATAACTAAGCGGCAGTTTCAGCACCTCCCGGACCTTCTCTTCTTCGAACCCTTCCATCGGCGCGGTATCGTAGCCCAGCGCCTCCGCCATCAGCATCATGTGGGTAAAAGCGATCATCACGTGCCGGTTCAGCCACATCGGCATGTTGGGATGGGTGGAAAGATAGGTGGGGATCTTCTCTTTCGCCTGCTCGGCATAGCTTTCCGTCATCCCGCCTTCGCGGCCCATGCGCAACATCTCTTCCAGGTCGCCGTTGCGCCAGCCGTCCGCATCGCCGCAGGCGACAATCATCGCGGAAGCCTCTTCCACCTTGGCCTGATTGAAACTGGCGGCGCGCAGGCGCTTTTTCTGCTCCGCATTGCGCACGACAATAAATCGCCACGGCTGCATGTTGTAACCGCTGGGGGCCTGCAGGCCCGCGCTGAGAATTTGCTTCAAGTCTTTTTCCGGAACTGGCGCTCCATCGAAGCTTGGGGTGGCGCGCCGTTCACGAACGATCTTGGAAATGGGCTTTTCGGTAGAACTCATTCCATATTTTCCTCAATGCAGCGAATACTGCCGTCCACCTGCCCGGGGTCTCTCAGCGAGGCAGGACGGCGAAGCCGTCATCCCATGTCGACTTGGATAAACATTGTTAGTCTAGTACAGAAATGCTATTTGGACCGTACACTCGCGCAGGGATGCTGACACGCGTGGATGCCGAATGTGCGATCGTACCTGGGCCTCTCGCGGACTTGCCTCCGGCCTGGGCCCGCAAGCGCATTGGATTCCGCTGTGCGCTTGCGTCGATTGGATGGATACTGCTGCTTCCAGCATGGTTCGCAACCGCCCAACGGCCGCAAACGGGCGCCGTTCCAAGTACGGCCGTTGCCGGCCATCCAACCGCCTCTTCAGCGAAAAAACCTTCTTCAATCGGCAAAAAATCGACGGCCAGGAAAACTTCGCCGGCGCGGCATCCTGTACATCGCGCTGCCCACCCTCGCCGCCATGCCAAACCGGCAGCGACGCCCGCGGCTCCCGCGCCGCCCGTGGCGCCGGCAGATAAGCCCGCGGACCCGGCGATCGTCGATTTCAGCAACGGCCTTTTGAGCGTCCGCGCGCAGAATTCCAGCCTGGTCGATATCCTGAATCGGATCTCGCGCCAGACCGGACTCGTCATCGAAGGCCTCAGTCACGACGCGCGCATGTATGGGCAATACGGGCCGGACAATATTTCCGCCACGTTGTCGGCATTGCTGGATGGCTCAGGATACAACTATGTGATCGTTGGCGGCACTGGCCACTCGCCCACGCGACTCATCCTGTCGACCGTCGGCGGCGCTGGGGCCGCCAATCCTCCAGCCGCGGGGAGCAACGCGCAGACGCCTCCCGCAGCCAGCGAGCCATCCGTGCCGGCAGACCCCACTGCGCCCGTTCAGCCTAAGACGCCGCAAGAGTTCTTCAATGAGATGCGCAAAATGCATCCCCAATGAGGAAGGACGATCGCGCGAGCGGCTTTTGTCGGTCGGAAGGGCACACGTTGGGCGCATGGGAATCGAATGTCCCAGCAGGGGTAAAACTGTCGCGCGGAAAATTTACGGGTTTGCGGATTTGGCCTGGATTCGCAGCGGGGCCGGATGTTGCGCGCGAACACGCATTTTCGCAATGGCAAATAGTGCGGAGCAACACCCGTACGCCAGGGCGACGCCCATGACAACGGAGGCAAGAATGGTTGAGACCATCAAGACAATCATCGGGGGGATTTCCTTTATCATGGCAATTTCAGCGCGAAAAACTGCGCTCGAACAATTTTCATAGGAAAAATAGGTTTCACGAGTGCTGATCTTCATTCAACTGTATTCTTGCCGGCCATACTAGTATTTTCGGCGGAAACTCTATTGCTTGAGAGGATTCCTCTACACTAAAGTTTTGTTGCGAACTGCCCGCGAACAAGCGGCGAAAGTGCCGCGGAAAGCCCCCTGTCAGCAAGCATGTCGATTCCTCAACTCATCGTGCGCGGTGCGCGCCAGCATAACCTGAAGAACATCACGGTCGAGATTCCGCGCAATTCCCTCACCGTAATCACCGGACTGTCCGGCTCCGGCAAGTCCTCGCTCGCCTTTGACACCATCTACGCCGAGGGCCAGCGGCGCTATGTCGAGACCCTTTCCGCCTATGCGCGCCAGTTTCTCGACCAGATGGAGCGCCCGGACGTGGACTCCATCGAAGGCCTGAGCCCGGCCATCTCCATTGAGCAAAAAACCACCAGCCGCAGCCCCCGCTCGACAGTGGGCACTATTACAGAAATCTACGACTATCTTCGCCTTCTCTACGCTTCCATCGGCGTCCCGCATTGCCCCAACTGCGGTCGCCCCATCTCTCGCCAGTCCGCGGATCAGATCGTCAGCCGCGTCATGGAACTGGCGCCCGGCGAGCGCGTCACCATCTACGCCCCCATCGTTCGCGGACGCAAGGGTGAATTTCGCGACGAGTTGGAAAAACTCGACCAGCAGGGATTCCGCGCCCGCATCGATGGCGAGATCCGCGACCTGGCGGAAGACATTGCCCTGGAGAAGCGAAAGAACCACACCATTGAAGCCGTCGTGGACCGCATCGTCGTCAAGCCCGGCGTCGAGAAGCGTCTCGAAACCGCAGTCACCAAGGCGCTGCAAATGGCCAACGGTCTGGTGCTGGTCGCCATGCCGGCTTCCGCCGGCCGCTCCAGCGACGGCCTGCGCGTCCCAGGCAGTCAAGTCGAGGAGCAACTGTACTCCTCCTCCATGGCCTGCCCCGACTGCGGCATCAATGTTCCCAAACTCGAACCGCGCAGCTTTTCCTTCAACAGCTCCTACGGAGCCTGCCCGCACTGCAACGGCCTGGGCAGCATCTACGACTTCGATCCCGCGAAAATCATCGTGGACTGGTCGAAGCCTCTGCTGGAAGGCGGCCTCGGCCCCGGCGGCAGCAGCCAATATCTAAGCCGCTTGATCCACCTGGCCGCTGATCGCTACAAAATCGACCTTCGCAAACCCTTTGAGCAACTCACCGAGGCCCAGCAAAAATTGTTGCTCCACGGGCCAGAGCGCGGCGAAGGTCCGCGCACCGGCTTTCACGGCATCCTGAAATGGCTGCGGCAATCGCTCGATGAAATTCGCTCCGACAGCTATCGCGAGTGGCTGATGGGCTACATGTCCGCCACCGTCTGTCCGCAATGCCACGGCAAACGCCTTCGTCCGGAATCGCTGGCCGTCACCGCCGACGGCCTCTCCATTGCCGGCTTCGCCGCCCTGCCGCTGGCGGATGCGCTGGCCACCGCCCGCGGATTTACCTTCAGCCAACGCGAACGACTGATCGCCGATCGCCTGCAGCGCGAGATTATCGAGCGGCTGGAATTCCTGGTCGCCGTCGGCCTCGGCTATCTCTCGCTCGATCGCAGCGCGGCCACGCTTTCCGGCGGAGAAGGCCAACGCATTCGCCTCGCCACGCAAATCGGCTCGCGCCTGCGCGGCGTTCTCTACGTCCTCGACGAACCCTCCATCGGCCTGCATCAGCGCGACAATGAGCGCCTGATTGAAGCTCTCACCTCCTTGCGCGATCTCGGCAACACCATCCTTGTTGTCGAGCACGATGAAGACACCATTCGCCGCGCCGACTACATTCTCGACCTTGGCCCCGGAGCCGGTCGGCTTGGCGGCGAACTCGTCGCCCACGGAACACCGCGACAGATCATGGACACTCCCGGCTCGTTGACCGGCCAGTACCTCAGCGGCCATCTGGAAACCGTGTTGCGCGACGAGCCGCGTCCCACCGGCGAACATTGGCTCACCATCGAAGGCGCGCGCGGGCACAACCTGAAAAATCTGACCGCGCGATTCCCTCTCGGCCTGCTCACGGTCATCACCGGCGTTTCCGGCTCCGGCAAAAGCACGCTCATCAACGACATTCTCTATCGCGCGCTGGCACGCGATTTGTACGGCTCCCGCGAAGAGCCCGCCGCGCATGATCGCGTTGTCGGCGCAAAAATCATCGACAAGGTGATCCAGATCGATCAGTCGCCCATCGGTCGCACGCCGCGCTCCAACCCGGCAACCTATACCGGCGTTTTCACGGCCATTCGAGAACTGTTCGCCATGCTGCCCGAGGCGCGCGAACGCGGCTACAAAGCCGGTCGCTTCTCCTTCAATGTTTCCGGCGGCCGCTGCGAAACCTGCCAAGGCGACGGCCAGCGCCGCATTGAAATGAACTTTCTCCCCGATGTCTACGTCACCTGCGAGGTATGTCACGGTCGCCGTTACAATCAGGAAACTCTGGCGGTCCGATTCAAGGGCCATTCCATCGCCGATATTCTGGAGCTGCCCATTTCCGACGCCCTCGCGGTCCTCGAAGACATTCCCGTCGTGCGTCAAAAGCTCGCGACGCTGAACGATGTCGGCCTCGGCTATATCCACCTTGGCCAGTCGGCGACCACTCTCTCCGGCGGCGAAGCCCAGCGCATGAAGCTGGCGCGGGAGCTTTCCAAGCGCCAGACCGGGCGCACACTCTACCTGCTCGACGAGCCCACCACCGGCTTGCATTTCGATGACGTTCGCAAATTGATGGAAGTCCTGCACCGGCTCACCGATCTCGGCAACACCATCCTGATCATCGAGCACAATCTGGATGTGGTCCGCAGCGCCGACTGGATCATTGACCTCGGACCGGAGGGCGGCAAAGACGGCGGAGAAATCGTCGCCGTAGGAACGCCTGCCCAGGTGGCTGCAAGTCCGGCGTCCTATACCGGAAAATTCTTGCGCCGTTACTTCCCGCAAAGCGACCCACCCAGCAAGCCGCAAACAAATGGATTCGCCCCTGCAAAGAAGGTTCGCGCTCCGGCCCGGAAAAAGATACAACTATAGACGCCTCACCGGAATCAATCCAGTACCCGCAGATTCGGAACGCGACACCATGAGTGGGACCTTATATCCAGTGCCGGAAGCCTTGCCGCCCGACGCCGAACAATTCTCGCCTGCGCCCGCGCCGCGCCAGGGCCAGACCCCCACGATCCTGGAAATGGTCGCCTTCTTTACCCTGGCCGCCATCCTCATCACGCTCATTCAAGCCCTCAGCGCCGCCGTCGCGATCCACTGGCATCTCTTCGGTAGAATCGCTCTGCGCAAACTCGCCTATCTGCCGCGCTTCAGCATTCCCGCCATGGTCGTGTCCTACGGCGCGGTCGCCGTTGCCACCGTCGCTCTCTACCGGCGCGTCTGGCCCGACGGTTTTCTCGCCGGCATCCATTGGAATTTTTCTCAGGTGCGCCGTTACGCGCTCTGGCTCCCCTTGCTCGGCATCGGACTTGGAGTCGCCATGCAGCTCGCCTCCAACTATCTGCCCATCCCCAAAGAATTGCCCGTCGATTCCTTCTTCCAGAACGCGCTCGACGCATGGATGGTAGCGCTGTTCGGCGTTTTCATCGCGCCCATCTGCGAGGAGATTGCCTTTCGCGGATTTCTCTATCCCTCCCTGCGCCCCTGGACAGGACGTGTCGTCGCTGCATTGTTGACCAGCCTCCCCTTCGCGTTCCTGCACGCGCAGCAGGTCGCCCACGCATGGGGCCCGCTCAGCCTGGTCTTCATTGTCAGCCTGGTGCTGGTGTGGGTCCGCGAGCGGACCAATTCCGTCGCCTGCTCGGCACTCGTCCACGCCTGCTACAACTTCTCCATCTTCGCCGCCATTTTCTACGCCAGCGGCGGCTTCCAGCATCTCGACCGCCTGAAAGATTAAAATAGTTTTGTATCGGAATAGTTTTGTATCAGGGCACGGCTTTAGCCGTGCCATAAAATACCGCAATTTTCAGGGCTTTAGCCCCTGTGTCATCCCGACCGCGGGTCGCCGCAGCGACCGCAGTGGAGAGCCTGCCCTGAGCGAGTCCGCTGCGGCGGACGAGTCGAATGGGGACCTGCGGTTTCCCCTGACTGCGTAAACCATCGGCAGTGATCCGCTTCAATCCACAGGTCGATCCACCTTTGTAGGATGAACCGAAGAGCTATTCGTCGCGCAACTGTTCATTCTTCCTGTTCGCCGACCGCCCGGAAGTACGATAGGTCAAGGAGTAGCGAGCCGTGACCACTCGTCAACCGAAGGTTCATTCTCAATTTGGCCGATCTGCCGTCCAGATATTTGCCGCCAACGATCGCATGAACCAGATGCTTATCGAACATCTTGACCCTGCCGCTTGGAAAGCCAACCCCCCAGCCAAGCCGCCCGGCAACGCCCGCACCATTGCGGCGATCTTCGCGCACATCCACAACGTCCGCTGCAAGTGGGTCCGGCTTACAGCTCCGCATCTGAAGGTTCCACCACAGCTCAACCGCGCGCATTGCACGCCGCAGCAGGTCCGTGCGGGATTGGCCGAGAGCGCCGCTCGCTGCGCGGAAATGCTTGCTGAGGCGCTCGGCGATAACGGGGGCCGCATCGAGAAGTTTTTGAGAGACGGCTGGGCCAGGCCCTGGCCGGTCGGCCCGGAAATGCTGTGCTACATGCTCTCTCACTGCTGTCCGGTAAAACTCACCTTCTGACCGCGTAACCATTTTCAGAGCAAGCGGATAGAAGCGATTTTGGCTTGCCGCGATTTGAATTTGGCC
>JAJYVR010000134.1 GCA_021791935.1 Acidobacteriota bacterium | reverse complement strand
GATCCAGGTCGCGGCCTGCGGCATCTGCGGCAGCGATGTGCATGGATACGACGGCTCAACAGGCCGCCGCATTCCGCCGCTGGTGATGGGTCACGAGGCCGCGGGCGTCATTGTCGCGGTGGGCAAGTATGCTCAAACATTCTCGGTCGGCGAGCGCGTTACCTTTGACTCCACTCTCTCCTGCGGGAACTGCCGCTTTTGCCAAGAGGGCGCGATCAATCTGTGCGATCGCCGCGAGGTGCTGGGCGTTTCCTGCGGAGATTATCGCCGCAACGGCGCTTTCGCGGAATATGTCGCAGTCCCGGCGCGCATCGTGTATCGTCTGCCGGACTCGCTCGGCTTTGCCGAAGCCGCCATGATCGAAGCGGTCTCCGTCGCCCTGCACGCCGTCCGCCTGACTGCGCCGGAGCGGGGAAGTACGGCCTTGGTCGTCGGCGCTGGAATGATCGGACTGCTGGTCCTGCAATCGCTGCGGGTGGCTGGCTGCGGCAGGATATATGTCACCGATATTGACGCTGGGCGATTGCAACTGGCAAAGAAACTTGGAGCGACTGAAACCATCGAAGCCTGCGGAGCAACGACCAGCGACGAGATTGCGGAGCGAGTTCAGGCCTTGACCGGCGGCTGCGGTGCGGATGTGGTGCTTGAGGCCGTGGGGACGGCGACGACGGTGCGAACGGCCATTGCCTCGGCGCGAAAGGGCGCCACCGTCACGCTGGTCGGCAATCTTGCGCCTGAAGTTCCGTTGCCGTTGCAGAGCGTTGTCACGCGGCAGATTCGGCTGCAAGGCTCGTGCGCCTCTGCGGGAGAATATCCGCAGGCCATCGAGCTGATGGCAAGCAAACAGATCGATGTCGCGCCGATGCTCTCGGCAATCGCGCCGCTGGCGGAAGGGCCACGCTGGTTCGAGCGCCTCTATGCCCACGAAGCAAATTTGATGAAGGTCGTGTTGACGCCGGGGTCGGTTGGATGAAGTCCGAGTCTGCAAATCCGAACGAGGGCCCCCGTATGTTCGACCTGACCGGCCGCGTCGCCCTGGTCACCGGCACCAGCCGCGGACTGGGGCAAGGTTCCGCTCGCGCGCTGGCGCGGTGCGGGGCGGACCTTGTGTTGACCAGTCGCAAGCAGCAGGACCTGCTGCCGTTTCAAGAGGAAATTCGCGCGATGGGCCGCAAGGCCGTGGCCCTCGAACTCGACGTGCGCGACGAGGCTAGCATTGCGCGCATGGCGGAGCAAGCCCTCGCCGCTTTCGGGGCCATCGACATTCTGGTGAACAATGCGGGCTGCAATGTGCGCAAGCCCGCGCTTGAAATTTCCTGGCAGGACTGGAATCAGGTGCTGGACACCAACCTGCGCGGCAGTTTCTTTGTCGCAAAGGCGATTGCGCCACAAATGATTGCGCGCGGCTATGGACGCATCGTCAACATCGGCTCCGTGACCAGCGTTGCCGGCTATGCCGGCCTCGCGCCCTATACCGCCAGTCGCGGCGGCATTCGCCAATTGACCATGAGCCTCGCCGACGAGTGGGGCAGGCACGGCATTACCGTGAACTGTCTCGCCCCCGGATGGTTCAAGACCGAACAGAACAAAATTTTGTACGAGGACCCGGAGTGGGTTGAGTATTTGGTCGATCGCATTCCGCTGAAGCGCCCCGGCGCGCCCGGCGACTTGGACGGCGCGATTGTTTTTCTCGCTTCCGAGGAGAGCTGCTACATTACCGGACAAACGCTGCTGGTGGACGGCGGAATATCCACGGGAGCGATGCGCGCCATGCCCGCAAAGCGCGCCAAATCGTAGCAATGAGCAGATGAAAACGAAACAGGAGAGAGTATGGTTCACTCGAATCAAATGTACCCATCGAAAGCGGTACTGGGTCATAGGAATGTCATCCTCGCCGCGCTTGGCTTGGCGTTCTTGTTGATATTTGTCGCCCCAGCGCTCACGCCAGCGCAGCACGCCCACACAAATTTCCGAAAACATCCGGTGACCTTCGCCAAGCCGCTGACCGTATATTTTATCGACGTTGAAGGCGGTCAGTCGACACTGTTCGTCACGCCATCGCATCAGTCCTTGTTGGTGGACACCGGCTGGCCCGACAATGATGACCGCGATGCGGATCGCATCCTGCAGGTTGCGAAACAAGCTGGACTCGACCACATCGACTACTTGTTGCTCACACATTTTCATGTGGACCACGTTGGCGGCGTTCCCAATCTTGTCAAAAAGATCCATGTCGATACCTTCATCGATCATGGAGTCAATCGCGAAGCGAAGAATGCTGTCACAAAGCAGGGTTTTGAGCGGTATCAGGCGGTGCTGGCGCAACTCCATGCAAAACACATCCTGGCAAAACCCGGCGAGACCATTCCGCTGACCGGCCTGACAACGACGATTGTCAGCGCGGATGGCAATACGATCGACACTCCGCTCCCCGGCGCGGGTGGGCCGAATCCTTATTGCAAAGACTGCCCCACGCGGCCGCCGGACAAGACCGAAAATGGCCGCTCGGCGGGAATCGTGATGCAGTATGGCAAGATGCGCCTTGTGGACCTGGGAGACCTGACCTGGGACAAGGAAATGCAGCTCATGTGCCCTGTCAACAAGCTGGGGCAAATGGATGTGTACGTCGTCTCGCATCATGGCTGGTATCCCAGCAGCAGCCCCGCGTTTGTGGATGGCATTGCCCCTCGCGTCGCCATCATGGATAACGGCGAAAAGAAAGGCGGCTCGCCTGGGCCGTGGCAGGTGATTGAGAAATCTCCGCGCCTGAAAGACCTGTGGCAACTGCATTACTCGGCGGTAGGCGGAGCCCAGCACAATGTGGCCGCGCCCTACATTGCGAATCTGCAAGGGGCCAGCGTGAAGGGTGGATCCGACGGCCACTATATTCGTCTGCTCGCCTATCCGAACGGAAAGCTGGTGGTCTACAACTCGCGCACGCAGCAAAGCAAAACTTATTCGGCGCCGCAGTAAGATGTCGCGTGACCGCCGGGAAGGACAAGTTCCATGGATGCCGAACAGGTCCGCGAATTTCTTCTGAGGTTGCCGCACGTCGAAGAGACGATGCAATGGGGCGCGAACCTTGTTTTCTGGGTGGGAGACAAAGCCATCGGCGGCAAGATGTTCGCGCTGGTGAATCTCGACGAAGACGGCAAGGCCGTGATTTCCCTCCACGCAGGGCAGGAGCGCTATCCGGACTTATTGGAAATCGATGGCGTGATCCCGGCGCCGTACATGGCGCGGATTTTCTGGGTGGCGCTGACACGCTGGGACGCGATTCCCAGCCACGAACTGCTGCCTCTGTTGGCACAGGCGCGCGAACTTGTCTATGCCAAACTGCCCAAGCGAACGAAAGATGTCCTGGCGATGCCGCCGACGGCCCGCAAGAAACTGATCGCGGAACGAAGGAAGCTCCTATCCAGGAAACGAGCCGGATAACGCCCGCGAGGGGTGGACTTCAAGGCTGAACCGCTTGCATCGAGGCCGAAAATCCACGATACTGAGGATTCAGGATCTAAGGACGTCTTTCGTCTCCGCAGAGCGACTCTGCCTTCTCTCCTGCTACCAGAAAGGACCATATAAGCTGTGTTGATGATTCGTCTTTCGCGCGTAGGCGCCCGCAAGAAACCGTACTACCGAATCGTTGTGATTGAAAAAGACCGCGCCCGCGATGGACGCTCCCTTGAAGTGGTTGGGACCTACAATCCCCGCACCAATCCGGCAACCGTCGATTTGAAGAAGGACCGTGTCGATTATTGGACAGGCATGGGCGCCCAGCTTTCCGATCGAGTCGGCAAACTTGTCGCCAAGGCGACCGCGCCGGTAGCGCAAGCGACATAACGGCAATTCCCAAATTGGGAGTTCATGGCTCCCATAAATATGTCACAATTCTTTTGAGCGCAGTCTTCGGGCTGCGCTCTTCAATTTCGTGCGCTCCACTTGATTTTCCTGCCCTAGACTTGATTTTCCTGCCCAAGACGTGATTTTTCTGCCCTTAGACACATGCCTTCTGCCCGAAAATCGAATTCTTCAGGCGATAGTTTGGTGGTTTTATCCCTGTAGTAACCTCGACAGTTACTAAGGAGTAAACAATAAAATAGCAGACAAATGGCTTTGAATTCGGTATAAACGCTATCAGAATTCAATGTTGAACTTTGATGGGGTCAAGGCATGACAGAAAGTTCCGTGGAGCCGTCGGCAGTTGAGTTGATCACGGCCATCGCATGTTCGTTGGTGGACAAACCGGAAGCGGTTTCAGTCAATGCAACATCGAATGAAGCTGGCACGGTCTTGCGTCTTCGCGTCGATCCCACAGATGTCGGGAAGGTGATTGGCAAACAAGGTCGAACGGCCCGATCGCTCAGGACCATCCTGGGGGCCGTCAGCGTCAAGCTGCATCATCGCTACAGCCTCGAAATTGTTGAAGAGGCAAGGCAGGAAACCGCCTCGAGATAATGCCCCGTTTCTTTGTCGAGGTCGCACATTGCGGCACGCCTTCGCCACGCATGCAACAATAGCGGTGTGACGGACTCGGAACTATTGGACGGCCAATCGTGGGTGCATCTGGCCCGCCTTATTCGGCCACAGGGGCGGCGCGGCGAGGTGCTGGCTGCAATCCTGACCGATTTCCCTGAACGGTTCGCCGAAATGCGTAGCGCATTTCTCTGGCGCGGCGAGGACCTCCCCGCAACGCCGATCGCCATTGAACACTTCTGGCTGCACAAAGGCAAAGTGGTGCTGAAGTTTGCCGCAGTGGACTCCATCTCCGCGGCGGAGGCCCTGCGCGGTGCCGAGGTCGTGATTCCTTCCGCGGAACGCATGCCCCTCGAATCGGACGAGGTGTACATTGGCGATCTGATCGGCTGCCAGTTGGTCGATCGGAACCAGCCTGGATATCCCGATTCCACGTTCTTGGGGACCATTCGCGACGTGGTGCGGCAAGAGAAAACCGCGGACCTGCTGGTCGTGCTGGGAACGGACGGAAGCGAGCACGAAATCCCGTTCGCCAAGGCGTATGTGGTCAAAATTGATCTTGCGGAGCGACGTCTGGAGATGAATCTGCCGCCCGGCCTGCTGGAAGTGAATGCGCCCCTGAGCGATGAAGAAAGACGCGTCCGCCAGGCATCGTCCAAGTCGGAATCCTAGAGCTGTCGAACGTCGGCGATCTCCGAAAAACCCAAAGGGCTATTTTGTTGGCGGTTCCTGCGGAATGGCCGCTCCGTCCGAACGTGGGTCCGATCCGGCGAAATTGACGTCACGCCGGGTGTCGCGGACGACGGCTTCGCCCTGGCCCACGGTGAACGAAAACGGCTGCAATAGATGAATCTGCTGGCCTCGCTTGGTCAGCTCCGCTCGTACTGCCTCTGGAATGCCGGGTTCCATCTCCACGTCGCATCCATCAAATGTAGGCTTGGTAAAGCGCGCCTGCTCCAGCGCGGCTTGCACGTTCATCCCATAGTCGACGACATTGGCAACGAATTGTGCGTGCGCCTGCGCCTGGTTCCATCCTCCCATAATGCCGAACCCAATATGCATGTCTCCCTTTTCCATGAAGGCCGGAATGATGGTGTGCAGCGGCCGCTTGTGCCCCGCCAGCGAATTGGGTTGACCTGGAGTCAGGCTGAATCCAGCGCCGCGGTCCTGGAACGAGAAGCCCAGTCCAGGCGCCACCATTCCCGTGCCGTAGCCTTCGTAATTGCTCTGGATCAGCGAGACGATGTTACCGTCTTTATCGATGGTCGAAAGAAAGATGGTGGTCTTGCCATGGGCGTTGAGGTACTGGGTGAGATCGGAAGGCAGCACCTGGCAGGACGCTTTGTTCATATCGATCAACTTTGCGCGCTGCTTGGCCAGGTCTTTCGAGAGCATTTCCTTCACCGGAATGGGAGTAAAGCGTGGATCGCCGACGTAGCGGTACAGGTCCGCATACGCCAGTTTCTTGGCTTCGATCATCACCTGCAATGCATCGGCGGAATTATGTCCGTACTGCGCCATGGGGAACTGTTCCATGATGTTCAGCATGGAAAGCGCTGCCACGCCTTGCCCGTTCGGCGGCAACTCGTAGACGCTCCATCCGCGATAGGTGGTGGAGATGGGATCCACCCACTCCGGTTGAAAGTCCGCGAAGTCCTCCCGGGTGTGCGTACCGCCCTGCGCGCGCAGGAATTTCACCATGGTGTCCGTCATGGGGCCGTTGTAGAAGGCATCTCTCCCATGCGCCGCGACCTGCCGCAGCGAGTTCGCCAGCGCAGGATTGCGAAACAGATCGCCAAGCTTGGGCGCCACATCGCCGGTGAGATAGGTCTCCTTGTATCCCGGCTGCTGCATGTCTCTTTTGCTGACCCAGTAGCGCGCATTGCGCTCGGCTAATGGAAATCCGTTCTGAGCGTAATAAATTGCGGGCGCTAGCGTTTTGCTGAAGGGAAGCGTGCCGAATCGATCTTTCAACGCTTGCCAGCCCGCGACACACCCCGGAATGTCGATGCTGTGGACTCCGATGGGATCGATGCTGTCGATGTGATGGGATTTCAGATAGTCGATGGTGAGCGCCTTCGGCGTCCATCCGCTGGAGTTGAGCCCGTAGAGCTTTCCGGTCTTCGCATCGTAGTAGAGCGCGAACAAATCTCCGCCCATGCCGTTCACGTACGGCTGCACCACGCCCATCACCGCGTTGGCGGCGATGGCGGCATCGATCGCGTTTCCGCCCTCTTCCAGTATGTGCGCGCCGGCTTGCGAGGCCAGAAACTGCGGCGCGGCAACAATGCCGAACTTTGTGACCACCATGGAGCGGCCTTGACCGGGCACTGAAGCAAATTGCTGGCCCTGCAATGTGGCGGAAGCCAGGAACAGCAGGGCGGCTGTGCGAGCGATGAACTTCATACGTTTCTCCTGCACGAAAATGGGGCGTACAAAATTAATCCTCAAGCATCTCCATGCTTGACGCGCGAAAATATTTTGGAAACGATCGTTTCCGTCTTCGTGGCGGTTGTTGTAGGCTTGGCAAGGGATCGCCGCAACAAAGAGGCATCCTGACAAACCCGATGCCGACGCCCGACAAGCCGAAAAACGATCGGAAAACCGCGCTACGAGAGTTGCTGCAGGCCGAAACCATGATGCAGATCGCGCTGGTGCTGCCGCTTTCCTGCATCGTCGGCTGGGCTTTGGGAGATTTTCTCGACCATAAATTGCACCAATCCTGGATCGCGATGCTGGGCCTGGCATTGGGCGTTGCCGCCGGATTTATCCAGGTAATTCGAATGGCCAACCACGCGAATCGGACCGGTGAAAAAAATGACCGCTGAAACCGGCACGCCAGTTCCGGCCAACGAAATCAACCCGCCAGAAAAAGTTGCCCCCGCGCCACCGACTGCCCCAATTCAGTTCAACGAGGAGGACATTCGCCGCACGCTTCGCCGGGCGCTTGTCCTCGCCGGCGCGGTCGTCCTGGTGGCGACACCGATTTTGTGGGCCTGGCTGGGCTGGCGAACATGGCTGACCTTCGCCATCGGTGCCGCCATTTCCGCCACCGGCATTGTGGAGTGGCTGCAGTTGCTTTCCGCCATGATGTCCCGTATGGAGGAGGGCCGCGCGCCGGTCCCCATGGGCCGCGTCCTGATCATGTTTTTCCTGCGTTTGGCAGTCGCGGGCGTGCTCTTATATGCTAGTCTAAACAGTTTGCATGGCTCCATTTATGCGTTGCTGGCCGGGCTGGCCGTATCGCTGCTTGCCCTGTCGGTGGAATGCATCCGGCTGGTATTTCGCGCCGGATGAAAATCGCAGGCAGTTGTTGTTTGCCCGGAAGAACCAAAGCCTGAAGGACCTGGAAAGAAAATTCGAACGATGCCCCTCCAACATTTCCTCGCTCACATTCTGAACCAGTTGCTGGCTGGCCCGGTGACGACGCTGCTGAATTGGATTGGCCAGCCGCCGCTCAACTCTGCTGCTCCCATCGATGGCACGTTCACCATGGAGCTGATCGCGGTCCTGCTGCTGCTGGTTTTTTTCGTCATCGTTCGACTGACACTCCACGTAGAAAAACCGGGCATCGCACAGCAGTTCGCAGAGATGATCGAGGAATTTGTCGCCAACCAGACCGAGCCGATCATCGGCCACAAGTACACGGTCTATCTGCCGTTTATTGCCTCCGTTTTGCTCTTCATCCTCGCCAACAATCTTCTCGGCCTGCTGCCCGATGTCGATACGCCGACTTCCAGCCCCGTCGTCCCCTTGGGTATGGCGCTGTTGACCTTTGCCTACTATCATTGGCAGGGGCTGAAGGAAAATAAGTTTGGATACGTCAAGCAGTTTCTTGGGCCGCTATGGTGGATTGCGCCGCTGATGCTGCCCATCGAACTGATTTCTCATCTGGCCCGCATCCTGTCGCTCACCATTCGTTTGTTCGCGAATATGTTTGCCAGCGATCTGCTGATCCTCATCTTTTTCGCGTTGTTTCCCATCGCGCTGCCGGTCGTTTTTATCGGACTGCACCTGGGCGTTTCATTGATCCAGGCCTATGTTTTTATGCTGCTCGCGTCCATCTACATCGGACAGGCCATCGCGCACGAGCACTAGACGTCAAGTTTTGCTGGGGACTGTTTTTGCTCCAGCGGCACCACCCCGTGACGTGTGTCAGGGGACGCGGCAGGGTGAGCGTTTCCTTCCCACTTGCGGGAGATCTTAAGAAACTATCGGAGTTACACACATGCGTACCATGCAAAATGTTTTTATGACGCTCTCGGTGCTGTGCCTGGCCGTTCCGGCGTTCGCGCAAGCCAGTGGCGGCGATTCGTCCCATGCCAGTATGGTGGCGATTGCCGCCGGCATCTCCATGGCGATCGCTTCCGGGC
The DNA here is from genome assembly GCA_021791935.1 of Acidobacteriota bacterium. Lineage (GTDB taxonomy): Bacteria > Acidobacteriota > Terriglobia > Terriglobales > Acidobacteriaceae > JAKAAZ01. The sequence continues at coordinate 516 of JAJYVR010000134.1, read as the reverse complement.
TCTGCGGTCTGGGCGAGGGTTATGCGGTCGGATCTTCGACCCTGGCGCTGGCGCGCAATCCAGGAGCGCGGCCGGCAATCTTCCTGTTTCTCGTGCTCGGCCTGGCCTTCATTGAGTCGCTGGCGCTGTTCACCTTTGCCATCATTCTCTTTAAGGTAAAGTAAGGGAAATCTTCAAGGCAAAGGAAGCGAATGAAATGCCCAACGCAAACAGCCTCCCGCCACGGAGGCCGTTTGCGTTTGCCGCGCAGCGATTCAAATCAATCGACGAGTCATTCAGAGCGCAGCGAAGAATCCAGAGGATGATCGCTGCATGTACGAGGTGAATTTCGCCCGGAGTCGTTCCTCTGCCAAAGCGAGCGCGGGGTGTCCAGCTTCATCGGTTCAAGGTTGAATACGCTAGCCCAAGTTCGTCACGGAATTGACAGTTTCGGCTATTTTGACCTGTCGGAGGGAAGCAAGTCCTGTTGGCTCAACAGTGGGATTTGAAAATGCGATGTAGTGCAGACCTACCCTC
>JAJYVR010000133.1 GCA_021791935.1 Acidobacteriota bacterium | reverse complement strand
GCTCGGAATCAGCCTGCCTGAACATCTTCGATTTCAACGCGAATGTAGTGCAGACTCGGCAGTAGCCTGAACTGATTCTGAACCACTTAGGCAACCTGCGGCCTCTTTCGTGACGAACTTGGGCTAAAGTTCGAACTGCCCGCACAGCCAAAGCCAAGAATCGCTGCGGATGCCCTGAAGAAAAGCGCCTGATTTTTTTTTTTGCTGTTATGGTGAAGACCTACGCCAAACCATCCTCGCACAATCAACGACTTACCGCTTCTGAAACCGCGAATCGGGGAAGTCGGGCCAGGCGCCGCATCATGTTTTTCTCGGCGGCCTCCGCAGAGGTTTCCAGAATCGGTTGGATGGCCGGTCGAGCGGCTTGAAAGATTTCGCCTAGGTCGCAAACGACTCCATATCGGACTCCGCCTCGGCCCTATACAAAAATGGGAGAAATGCCCTAGCAGCGTCAGGCGCGCTGGCCGCGGCTGCCAGTGTACAGAATCGGAAACTTGTGTCCGGAAGCGGACAGGCGTACACACGGACAGCGAGGAAGGGGACAAGGAAATGGGCGTACGAACGGCGTCAGCCGGCTTTGCGGTTTTCTTCGAGGACCGCGTCCAGCATTTCGGCCAGGGTCTCTGTACGAGATTTGATGTTGAGGGCGATGTTCCCGGATAAAGCGTCGCGCTGCTGGCGTAGAGTCACCAGCTCATCCGCAATATTCAGCGCGGCCAACACGGCGACCCGAAGAGAGTCGACGGTGGTGCCGTGCTTGGCCACGGCGCGCATCTTGGCATCGACCAGGGCGGACAGTTGTTCGAGATACTTCGGGTCTGGTCCGCGGAGATGGTAAATCTGGTCGTATATATCGACGACCAGGTTGCAGGAGGTGTCGTCTGGAGCAATTTCTCGTCGAGCCGGGTCGAGGGCTGCCGATGGACGCGATTCATGCTGACCCATTGGATCCAACTCCTGCGGTCCATTTTCCTGAAGGCGGTGTTGCGGTTCGTTTCCGTTCATCGTTGCTCCCTGGTGCCGAAGGATTTCTACGCTTTCTTCAGGCAGATTGCGTGTAAGAAGCTTCGATAGCATCCAACGACGACATAAGGCGTTCGACCCGTGTGCGCACCGTATCGCGCTCACGATGAAGTTCTTCGATTTCCCGTTGCAGCGTGACCCCTTGCGCTTGTTGAGCGTCCAGTTGCGCGCGTACACTGGCCAACTGTTTCTCGATCTCAGCTCGCTGTTCGCGTTCCCGATTCAACATTTCGATCGTACGAACGACGCGTTGTTCCAAGGCGGCGAATGTGTCGACCGCCGCTTCAAATTCCTGTTCTTTGGCCATAATGGTTGTCATAAATAAGTAAGATGCTCTTCAATAAGTAAGATGCTCTTCGCGCAGTATAGCGCCAGGTTTCGTCTGGGGCCGAATTTTCGACGCGCTTCTGTGGGAAAAATACGACTGATGCCTGGACGCTTGAAAGGCCGGACACGATGCGTCAGCGACGGCAATCGAAAGTCACAGCAATTCCAGGGGAAACCGGGGCTCGCCGCCAAGCTTCATCAGGGCAGCAAATATCCGGTGGGCCCAGTCCTGCAACTCGTCCAGCCGCAAGGTCCGGTCGTGCGCCTGAAAAACTGCTCGCACCAGCAGGGCGTAGGAGCCGGAAGGCCCTTTCTCGTCTCGAAAAATTTCGCGTGGCTCGGTGCGGCGCATTTCCGGAATGCCGAGAGAAGCGAGTGAATCGGCAATTTTCTGCCAGTGCACAGCGTCGGGAAATGTAAAAGAGAAGTCGCGTACGACCGCAGGAAAGCGAGAAAGCTCACGGGCAGCCGGTTCGCGCAGAGAGCGGCAAAACAGGCGAGCGAGATTGAATTCGCCCAAGAAGACAGTCTGCCGAAGTTTTCTCGATTGAGATTCCTGGGGAGCGAGTTCGCCGAAGAAGCCGAGGGTTTCTCCATCCGCCACCAGTCGCGCGGATCTGCCTGGATGCAGCCAGGGCGGCATGAGTCCACTCGATGCCGGGAATGCGTCCATATACATCGATTTTGTTGCGAAGCCTGCCAGCAATTCTTCGACCACGCCCTTCAAATCGTAGAAGCCGTACTCGCGCAGGCTGGCGAGGGCGTGCGGCGAAATCGCCGTACCCGTCGCGCCGACGACAAGTGAAGGCTTTTCCTGGACCCGCTCCGAATTTCCGGTGAAGATGGTCCCCATCTCGAACAGGCGCAGATCGTCGACTTCGCGATTCAAATTATGCGCCAGCATGGAGAGCATTCCGGGTATCAGGGAAGGCCGGAGGAATCCCACTTCCTCGCTGAGAGGGTTCCCAAGTTGCACGATCGAATTCGGCTGCTGGGCAAATGTCACTGCATCCGTTGCAGAACAAAATGTGCTGCCGATCGCTTCTGTATATCCCGCGGCCCAAAGCGTCCGGCGAAGAGAGCGCTCTTTCGCAGCCCAAGGCAGTTCAGCGACGCTGCCGGTAAAGGACGGCAGTGTGTTGGCGAAGCGGTTGTATCCATGGAGGCGCGCGATCTCTTCGATCAGGTCAATTTCTTGGGCAAGGTCGAGGCGCCAGCTGGGCAAGGTGACGGCATACGTTTCGACGGAAGTTTTCTCCATGCGCGCGCCCAGGGCCGTCAAGTAGCGCTCGACGGTCGAGGCGTCGATGGGCGCGCCGTCCGCGGTTTTGCCGAGGATGCGGCTAATTTCGCCGATGTGCAGCGAGATAGCAGGGCGCAGCGAAGTTCGTGCAGCAAGTTCGGGGATCGCAACGTCAACGAGATCCCCTTCGATGGATCCGCCAGCCTTCAAGACCAAGCTACTAACGAGCGCCGAAGCGAGCGGAGGAGCATCGAAATCGGCGCCGCGTTCAAAGCGATGAGAAGCATCGGTGTGCAGCCCATGACGGCGCGACGACCGCCGAACCGTGCCGGGGTCGAACCATGCTGCTTCGACCAGAATGTTCTTCGTCTCGGAGGTAATCATCGTGTCCCAGCCGCCCATGACGCCGGCCAGCGCGAGGGCCTTCTTCTCATCGGCGACAACAAGGTCGTCGGGCACAAGGGTGCGCTCGGTGCCGTCGAGCAGGCGAAGCTTTTCTCCCGCATAAGCACGGCGGACGACGATGCCGCCTTCCAGCTTGTCGAGGTCGAACGCATGGGTCGGATGGCCGATGGCCATGGTGACAAAGTTGGTGGCGTCCACGGCGTTGCCGATCGGCTTTTGTTCGAGCAGCGCGAAACGTTGCGCAATTTCTCCAGTCGAAGGGACAATTTTTATGTCGCGCAATACACGCGCGGTAAAGCGTCCGCACAAGTCCTTGGCCTCGATATGGACGGGGAACGGCTGTTTTGCAGGCTTGGCCGTCGGGAGAGCGACTTCCAACGGTGTCAGGGGAAGGTCGTAGATGGCCGCGGCTTCGCGCGCAATGCCGTAATGGTTCATTGCATCGACACGGTTGGTGGTGATGTCCATTTCAAACAGCGCGCCGTTGCCGGATCCCAGATCGAAGACACCCTCGACGGCGATGCCGCGCAGCGTCAGATCGTCGGCGAGCTGCTGGTCCGCGACGGAAAGGCCAGGCAGATAAGAGCGCAGCCATGAGGAAAGAATTTTCATGCGAACTGCTCCAGAAACCGCATGTCGCCGGAGTAGAGCAGACCGATGTCGCTGATGCCGTACTTCATCATGGCAATGCGATCGACACCCATGCCGAAGGCGAAGCCGGAAATCTTCTTCGGGTCATACGCAGGCTGTTTGCCGCGAACAAAATCAAACACAGCCGGGTTCACCATGCCGCAGCCGAGGAGTTCAATCCATCCCGAATGTTTGCATTTTCGGCATCCCTTGCCGCCGCAGAAAATGCAGCTGATCTGTACGTCGGCGCTGGGTTCGGTGAAGGGAAAGAAAGATGGAAAGAATCGGGTACGCACGTTGGGGCCGAACAGCTCCTTCATGGCATGATCCAGCGTTCCTTTCAAGTCGCTGAAGGTGATGTTCTCATCGACGCACAACCCTTCTACCTGATGAAAGATGGGAGAGTGGGTTGCATCGGCGGCATCGTTGCGATGCACCTTGCCGGGAATGACGATGCGCACCGGCGGCGGCTGCCGCTCCATGGTGCGGATCTGTACCGGAGAAGTGTGCGTGCGCAGCAGCAGGCGATCGCGCAACGGCTTGTGCTGCTGGTTGGCGACGACGAGCGTGTCCTGGGTGTCGCGAGCGGGGTGGTTGGGGGGAAAGTTGAGCGCCTCGAAATTGTAGTAGTCGGTTTCAACTTCCGGCCCGACACCGACGGAATAGCCCATGTGTTCGAAGACGCGGACGATTTCCTGCATGGTGCGAATCAGGGGGTGCTCCGCGCCCAGGGTCGGTCTGATCCCAGGGAGCGTGATATCGATGGATTGTCCGGTTTGTTCGACTACCCCGTAATCAATACCTACTCGTGCCAGGCCCTCACTGATAACGGCTATTGTCCCAGGTGCGTTTGTGGCAAATGTTTTGGATACAGAACTCTTTGAGGCCCTGATCGCATTCAGATCGCAACGAGGTTCGACCTCCGCTTTCAGAGTGTTGAATCGCGTCCCGACGTCTTTGCGCGCCTCCGCGGGTGCGCGCTTCAGCACGTCCCCAATCTGATTCATAAGGCCTTGCTTACGCCCTATCCAACGAATCCGCAGATTCTCCAGTTCGTCCAGTGTGTGGACGTTGGCCGCCTCTTGCTCGAACAAGTCTTTTATCGATTGGAAAAATCCATCCAACGAGCTCGATGAATAGTCCTTGAGTTGTGGAATGTCTATCTTTGGCATCTATTCATGGGAAATCGTGGAGTTGTATGGCTTATCGAAAATCGTTTGCAGCTATGCTGAAATAGGTATTTCGCTCACGCGTGTCGTTGGTTCAGGAACATGCTCTCCATCCGCGCGCAACCCTTCAATGTGGAACTCGATACCCTCGCGGATCAATTGTTGTGTTTCAGCAAAAGTTTTTCCCGCCACACCGAGGCCTGGAAGATCGGGAGCATACGCACTCCAGCCGGTAGACGTCTTCTCAAAAACGACCGCGTATTGCTTCATTTGAGACCTGCCTGCTTCAGAATGTTGTGGAACGTGCCTGTGGCCATATCTTCGGATGGATGGCCGGCATTTGTTACTTTTCCAGGCTTTTCAGGATGCTTGAATTGCCGATGGCTGCCCTTTTGTCCCACCTGATACCAACCATCTTGCATTACCCGCTGAATCACATCCCTGACTTTCATTGAATCGTAAGAAACCAAGAACAGTGTACAACGCAGGACTGCGAGATCTTCACCGAGGAATCTCCATTGAGTTCATTTGGCCCATAGCTTTCTTTAAGAGGGAAGTTGGGTGGAAGACATTGCTTTTGAGGATAAACGACGGGGGGGCCGGAATACCGAGTTTCCGCATCGAAAGCCGCGACCCGGGACATCTCAGTTTGGGATATCTTGGCGGTGTGGTTCAATAGGGACGTGCAAAAAACATTGAGAACGCTGCTCGTATTGTTGTCGATTTTGGGTGTCGTGGTGTCAGCGCTGGCCTTGCAGGTGCATTACTCCACTAAGCTTGAGCCATGCGACATCAATGCACACTGGGATTGCGGTATCGTCAACCACAGTTCGTATTCGTCGATCCACGGCGTGCCAGTGGCCGCGGTCGGTATCGCTGGATATCTGCTGATCGGCCTGCTTGCCCTGTTGCGTAAGCGGGACTGGACGTTGGCTGCGGCGGTGGCGGGGCTTTGCTATGCGCTGTATCTTTCCCACGTGGAAGCGTCGATTCTGCAGGTCTGGTGCCTGTACTGCGTCATCTCGCAATGCATCGTCGCATCGATCGTGATTTTGGCCGCCGTCTCCTTGGCGGGCCGCCCGAAGCGACAAAGCACCCCGTAGGGGCGCCTTGTTTGTCGTCGGATTTGTTGGCTGAGATTATGCGGCGGCGCTGAGCGCGGTCTTGGCCTGGGTTGCCAGTGCGGTGAATCCCGCGGGATCTTTGGCTGCGATGTCGGCCAGGACCTTGCGGTCCAGCTCGATGCCGGCCAACTTCAGCCCATGGATCAGTTGAGAATAGCTCATGCCATTCAGCTTGGCGGCGGCGCCGATGCGGACAATCCACAGCGAACGGAACTGGCGCTTCTTTTCGCGGCGGCCTCGATAAGCAAACTTAAGTCCGCGCTCGACAGCCTCTTCCGCAGCCTGATACAGCTTGGATTTGGTGAGGAAGTAACCGCTGGCTCGCTTGAGGATCTTCTTGCGATATTCTTTGCGTTTATTGCCACGTTTGACGCGGGGCATGGTTGAAATCTCCTTTTTGCGTTTCGTTATGCGGCTGGAGGGAGGAGTCGCAGTCATGAAAGCCTGCGCTATATACCTCTTCACTCGCTTCTTGCTCTGATCTATCGCGGAAGGTTTAGTTCCGGGGGCCTCGAACGCGTGCGGGCCCTGCTTTTATTAGAAAGCCGATCAGGCGTACGGGATCATGCGCAGCACCTTGGGCAGGTCGGCATCCGAAACCATTGCAGATGCGGCAAGGTGCCGCTTGGTCTTGGTTGCCTTCGAGGTAAGGATGTGCCGCATGAAGGCCTGGCCGCGCTTGACTCGACCGCTTCCGGTCTTCTTGAAGCGCTTGGCCGCACCTTTGTGCGTCTTCAGTTTCGGCATGGTGTTTCCAATCGAATGAAAGTTTTACGACTCCCATCAGTATACGCGAGCGAGTGCGGAAGCGCGATGAGAAGGCTGGATGCGGTTGACCAATTGCTCTCTGCAAGCTTCTTGGCACGCCCCCTATCTTAGCGAGCGAACTCGAATTCAGGCTGGAATTTCCGTCGCAGCGGCGCGTCCCCGGGGAAGTAGGCATTGGTGACGTATTGGTAGAGCATGCGGTGGGTATTGAAGAAGGATCCGTTGATGGCCATGGCCATGCGCATGATCTCCGCCCAGCGGTCGGGATAGTGGTAGTACAGAGGTAGAATCTCGTTTTCGAGTTTCTCGTATAGGGATTCGGCCTCTTGCGTTTCATCCTCGGATTCCACGATCGCCCAGCCGGTTGCGCCTTCAATGCAGCCTTCAATCCACCAGCCGTCGAGAGTGCTGAGGCTGGGAACTCCGTTCATGGCGGCCTTCATCCCGCTGGTCCCGGAGGCTTCATAGGGGCGGCGTGGGGTATTGAGCCATAGGTCGGCGCCGCCGGTGAGAATCGCCCCCAGGTCCCACTCGTAATTTTCAAGGTAGACAATGCGAAGCTGGTCGGAGTTGAGCTTGGCGCTGGCTTCGATCACATGATGGATGATGGCTTTGCCCACATCGTCGTGGGGATGGGCCTTGCCCGCGTAGACAATCTGGATGCCGCCGTATTCTTCCGCCAGTCGGGCCAGGCGGACAGGATCGGCGAACAGCATGTCAGCGCGTTTATAGGCGGCGGCGCGACGGGCAAATCCAATGGTGAACTTACCTTCTTGAAGCTCGACGCCAACGCTCTCGCGGACTGTATCGATGAGCTTGCGCTTCGCATCCAGGTGGCGGCTGCGGATTTCGCCCGGAGCGATGCCGATGGCGAAGCGGAGATAGAGGTTGTCCCGTCGCCAGCTTGGAACTCTCTCGTCGAGCAACGCCTGCATGGAAGGCTGAATCCAGGTCGCGGCATGCACGCCGTTGGTGATCGCCTGCACGGAGTATTCCGGAAACATCTCGCGCGATACGCGGCCATGCTGCATGGCGACGCCGTTGACGTAGCGGGAAAAGCGCAGCGCGACATAGGTCATGTTCAACATGCCGTCATGACAGCAGCCAAACTTTTCCAGCGCCTGGGTTCGCTCTTCGCCCAGCACCTGACGAGCCTGGTCGAGGGAAAAGCGGTCATGACCGGCCGGGACCGGCGTGTGGGTGGTGAAGACGCATTGAGACCGGACCGCGTCCAGGTCGCCCTGGGTGGCATCGAGGAGATTGCCATCGCTGACCTGTTCTTCCAGCAAGCCGATGGTCAGCAGCGATGCGTGGCCCTCATTCAGGTGATAGACGGCAGGTTGGCATCCCAGCGCTGCGAGAATTCCTATTCCGCCGATGCCGAGAACGGTCTCCTGGCAGAGCCGGTAAAAAGTATCGCCCCCGTAGAGATGGTCTGTCAGTCGGCGGTCCCACTCATCGTTGGGGTCCAGGTCGGTGTCGAGAAAAATCACGGGGACAATGTGACCATCGACGCCAACGATATCTTTGCGCCAGGCGCGGACCATGACCGGACGTCCTTGAATGGTGATGGCGACAAGCGGATCGAGGGGCAGCAGCAGAGTTTCAGGCTTCCAGGGCGCGTCTTCTTCGGTTTGGGTCCCTTCGGGGCCCAAATGCTGACGGAAATACCCTTTGCGATGGAGCAATGTAACGGCGGCCAAAGGCAGCCCGGTGTCCGCCGCCGATCGAAGCGTGTCTCCCGCAAGCACACCCAGTCCACCGCTATAGGTGGGCATGTCGGGCGCAACGGCGATTTCCATGGAAAAATAGGCGATTTGAATTCGCTTCCAATCGCTTCTCGGTGACTCTGGTTCCAAAGCCGGTTGAACGTTGATTGCCATTAAGCCTCTGTTTCCCAAGGGATAGAGTTGCGTTTTTGTTCTCCCAGTGGGAGACATATCCATCTACAAAGCGCGTTGGAACAGCGGGAAACCAGCCCACTGTGCCAACGGCGCGCTTGATTTGCAGCAGGCGGAACAGTTCTACTTTTGCGATGCGTCGACAAAGACCGCTACTAGGAATCTTATCAGTGGTCCGCTCGGAAAATGAACATCCAAGCAACTGATTTCCGCGACTCGATCGCGCATCCTCGACGGCAATAACCAACAAGTCACCTCGTACTATCTATGACCGCATGTGTAGGTAACCATTGTAGATGCTTGGCGCGAACCAAGTCTGGCTGAATATAGCTGAATCATGGGCTGAGGCGCAAGGTTTCAGGTCGAGCTTTCGGCGCGGGACCGCCTGTAGTTGGCGGAGTTGTTGCGCGGCGGCTTGCAATCGCTGCGCCACCGTCGATTCTTTCCGGGTCGCCGTGTTGGCCGCGCTGAATATTGCGGATGAGCTGGTCTCTCTGCGCCAGCAGCGTGACGCTTTATCCGGGAACATTGCGCTCAACATCAAGCCTCGTACAGAGACCCTGGCCGAAATGCTGGACGCCGTCCTCGAAGAGAACCGCAAAGCCGGCTGACGCCGTTCGGCTCCCAACCCCCGTCTTCTCTTCTCCCGATATTTTCTGTCCGCTTCCGGACACCAATTTCCGATTCTGTACACTGGCAACCGCGACTCAAGTGTGGTCAGGCATTGGATTCAATGCTTTAATGAGCACAGCAATTGGCCCGCAACGTGCAGTCCAATAGTGCGTTT
>JAJYVR010000132.1 GCA_021791935.1 Acidobacteriota bacterium | reverse complement strand
GCACCTTGGGGTTCTTGTCATCCACGGCCAGCAGATTGTGGCAGACGCTGCAATCGTTGGTCAGCGTTTTTCCATCCTTTGAAACATGGTTTCCATCATGGCAGCGGAAGCAACCGGGAAAGTCGTTGTGCCCGATGTTGTTGGGATAGGTGCCCCATTGCACCTTCATGGACGGGAATACATTCCGCTTGTAGATGGCGGCCAATGTCCGCGCCGATTCCAGCACCTGGCCGCGCTGGCTGTTCCACACCGCCGGGTATTGCGACTTGTAGTACTGCTCCAGCCCGCTCACGATCTTGGCGGTCGCTTCCGCCTGCGAGGAATACTTCGCCTGGATCAGTTGCAATCCTTCCTTGTGGACAAACGGCAGCGCCGGGTCCACGCTGCTGTCCAGCATCGCTTCGTTAATCGCGTCCTGCGGCGTCGGGAAGATGTGGGTCGCCTGGTTGTGGCGGTCCAAGCAGTCCATCACCCGTTTCACTCCCTTCACTGGCCCTTTCCAGTCGGAACTCACGTAATCGGTGACGGAGCCGTCCGCGTTGCGCGCCTTCACAGAAATGATGGTCTGGTCGGTCTCGTCCGTGGCGACGTACTCGAAATCGTTCAGATGATGGCCGTGGATCCCGCTCAACTGCGAACGAGAATCGACCCCGCCAAGATGCAGCACCAGCACCGTGCGCGTGGTCGAATTCTTTTCGTCGTCGCCGAACGCCGTCTTGACCAGCAGCCGGTCGCCGACAAACCTGGTCGGCATGTGGCACTGCTCGCACGTCGCCCGCGCCGGTCGCAGATCCGAAAGGTGTGCCTTGATCGGCGTGGGATAGGTGTGAAACGCGACTTCCACCAATTGTTTGGTGCCGTTCATTTTGGCTTCCACGGCGGCATCGAATCCGGAGCCGATGTGGCATTCCACGCAGGCCACATGCGAGTGCGGAGAGACCTGATACGCGTCCCACTGCGGCGTCATCACATGGCACGTTTGCCCGCAGAAGTTCGGCGAATCCATGTAGGAGACGCCGCGATAGCTGGCCGTGCCGACAATCACGAAGTTGATGAAGGTGGCGGCAAGCACGATCTCGATGCCGCGCCGGAAGACCGGGTCCTGCAGGTCGATCTGCGGATACACCGAGGGCAGTTGTCCCGTGGCTTTGAGATGACTGTGGCGCAGCCCGATGCCAATGGGAATCAGGATCAGCCCAAGAACAAACAGCGCCGGCAGAAATACGTCGAAAATCAGGCCAAGATATGGGTTTTTCGAGCCGCCATGTCCAAATATCTGGACCACCCAGAAGCCGATCATGACAAACGCCGAGGCGCTCGTCAGCGCCCCGCCCAGCAAACTCAGTGGGTTGTTTCCATAAAACAGGACCGGCCGCAGCTTCTTCTCGAATGCACCGAACATCGTTCCCTCTTTTCGTGCGTTATACGATGCTGAAATAGGCGATCGATGTCAAGACCAGTCGCCGTAAGGATTTCGCTCGCGCCCCACAGGCGCAAATCGGCTACGGGGGACCTCCATCGTGAACGAGGTCGTCCTCATTGGACTTCGCGCCCAGCCGGAACGCTTCTCCATGCGGGAGAGAACGAATTGCGACTCCCGAATCTACGCGACGATCGCATCTTCCGCCCCGCTTCTGCGATTACTTCTTCTGCAACGTGCGAATGTAAGCGACAACCACGGTGATTTCCGGGCCTGTCGGCTTACTGGCATAGGCCGGCATCTTTCCTTTGCCATTTTTCACGATCGCGACGTAATCGGCCGTCGACGCTTTCTTCGCCTCCGGCGTCAAGAAGGATGGCACCTTCATTGCCTTCCCGGCAGGGGATCTCGCGCTGCCGTCGGCGGCGTAACACATCGCGCATTTGCTTTTGTAGACGTCCGCCCCGCTGCTTTGCGCCAGCACGGTGCACGTTGCCAGACCGACAAACATCAGAGTGGCCAATACTGTCTTATGCCGATTCATCCAGGGGTCCTTTAACCAAGTGGAATCCGGTTCTTGCCAAGCAACTGCATGTGCGATACTGCCTCGTTCTCAACTGTGAAGAATATAAAACCTGGTGGACGAGTGGCTGTGACGGATATCACGCCGTAAGGAATCGCCAATTGCCACGCGCAGATGCAGCACACTCGGCCCCAAACCGGCCTGGATTTTGCCTCGCCGCTCCCATGCGCCGAACCTGCCGGATCGATGGCTTGCATTGTGTGATCGGCCGCAAAAGTATTGGCGCGATACCATCGCCCGGGAAGACCTCGGCTGCAAGCGCGCCGCATCGTGTGGCCCAATATCCCCACTGGCAATTACACTTCTCTCGCAGAGTAATCCAGGGAGTCCCCATGCTCAACCGCCGCGCCTTCTTAAAAACTGGCCTGAAAACCAGCGCCGCCGTCCTTCCCGTTTCAGCCGCGCTCCACGCTTTCAACCCGGCTTCGACGCTTGCTGCGGAACAAGCGGCTGTTGCCGCAGTCAGCGGGCCCGCGCCCCGCCTCATCCCGCTGCCGCCGCGCCTCGCTCCCGTCGATCTCGCCGCCGTACCCTGGCAGCAGAAGGTCCGCCGCGTCGGCCAAAGCAATATGACCGAGCACGACCCCGCCGTGATGAACATTGAAGAGTGGGCCGACTACTGGCACTCCGCCGAGGCCGACATCGTCTTCATCAGCGTCACCGGCATTCTCGCGTTCTATCCCTCGAAGGTGCCGTTCCATCGCCACGGAAAATACCTGCATGGCCGCGACTTCTTCGGCGAGTGCGTCGCCGCCGCGAAGAAACGCAATATGCGCGTCGTCGCCCGCATGAGTCCCGACCTCAACTGGGGCGATGCCCTCGCCGCCCATCCAGAGTGGGCCATGCGCTATAGGGACGGCTCCGTGCAATTCAGCGAACAGGAACCGCGCCTCTTCAAGACCTGCATGTTCTCCACCTATATGGACGACTACGTTCCGGCCATCATGCGGGAGGTCAACTCGCTCTACGACATGGACTGCTTCTACACCAACGGCTGGCCGCCCATCGGCAGCCTGCCGGACTGTCACTGCGCCATCTGCAGCAAGCTGCCGCCCGCCAGCACTCCCGCATACTGGCGCGTCTTCGACGATCGCGTTTTCGAGCTGTGGCAAAAGTACGACGCCATTGCCAAAGAAAAAAAGCCGGACAGCTTCTTCTTCGCCAACCTTGGCGGCAATGTCCGCTGCGGCCCCAATCTCGATCGCCTCGGCAAGCTGGCTGTATGGTTCCAGGCCGACAATCAAGGCCGAACCTACAACGACTCCGCCGTCTGGGGATGCACGCTGCAAGGCCGCGTCTGCAATGCCGTGCTGGACGGCAAATTTGCCGCCAACGTCACCGGCGCCTACTCCACCGGCGCTGTTACCTGGCGCAACGGATCGAAAACTCCCGCCGAGGCCACCATGTGGTTGAACGAGACCCTGGCCGGCGGCATGGTCCCCTACTATCACTTTGTCGGCTCGGAAGACGGCCTGGGCGAGGACCGCCGCTGGCAGGCCGTCGGCGCGGATTATTTCCGCTGGACGGCGCAACACGATGCCCACTTCACCACCCGGCGCTCCATCGCCAACATCGGCGTCGTGATCGGACAAAGCACGCAACTTCTCTACCCCGGTCCCTCCACCGCGCGATCGCGCGCCTATATGCATCAGACGACCGAGGGCCTCTACGATGCGCTCCTCCAGGGCCGCTTCGCGTTCGACTTCGTCCATGAAGACCGTCTCGACGCGGAACGCCTCGGCAAATATCGCGCCCTGCTATTGCCCAACATCGCCATGTTGAGCGACCAGCAATGCCAACAGATTCGCGCCTTCGTCCAGTCCGGCGGATCGCTCATGGCCAGCTTCGAGACTTCTCTCTACGACGAAAACCTCAGCCCGCGCGCGGATTTCGGCCTCGCCGATCTGCTCGGCATCCACAAGGCCGGAGAGGTCGTCGGCACCAACGGCAATGCGTACTATGCGCGCATTGAAAGTCCCGACGCCACCAGCCAACATCCCATCCTGCGCGGATTCACCGACACCAACTGGCTGCCCGGCGCACAGAATCGCGTCCCTCTCCAGCCCGTGCCGAACCCCCTGCTCACCGTCGTCCCCGGCTTCGTCAGCTATCCGCCGGAGCTGGCCTACCCGCCTGTCCCGCACACCGATGTGCCCGCCGTGGTCCTGCGTGAAACCGGCCCCAGCCGCATCGCCTACTTTCCCGGAGACATCGAGCGCACCTACTGGCTCACCGGCCACGGCGATCTGCTGCGGCTGCTGCACAACACCCTCCGCTGGATCACCCTCGACCAGCACATTGTTCACGTTCAAGGAGAAGGCTTCATCGAGGCGCTCAGTTGGGAGACGTCCCCCGGCTACGCCGTGCATCTGCTCAACTACACCAACCCCAACGCCCAGCACTGCTGGCTGCAGTCGGCCTACCCGCTGGGCCCGCAAACCGTCCGCATGAAGCTGCCGCGGGGAGTCGGCGTGAAATCCGTCGAGCTGCTGAAAGCCGGGCAACCCGTGCCCTTTCATCTGGAGCGCCAGACCTTGCAGTTCACCGTCCCGCGCGTCGAAGACTATGAGGTCGCCGCCATCACCGTCGCCTAACGCATTTCCACCGATAGCGAAATGTCATGCATGCCCATCCTGGCGAAGCCAGGGAAGGTCCGATTAAGTCGACAGAAAATCACTCAGGGGCTAAATCCCTACCGATTTTCATTTTCAGCCATATACGGCACGCTTCGACTGCGCTCAGACGACTCGTCCCATTTCGACTGCAGTATCTGGCATTCCGTCCTGGCCCGCCAGCAATGGGAGCAAGTCCAGCGGCGCATGCACCAGCACGTCGGGCGGCACAATCTCCAAGGTGTGCGGCGATAGGCCGAAGCTGCAGCCGATCGAAAACGTCCCGGCATTCCTCGCCACCAGAACATCGACGTCGGAATCTCCGACCATGACCGCCTGATGGGGCGCAACCTTGGCTTCGCCCAGTAAGGTCTGCAACCCCAGCGCGTCCGGCTTCTTGGTGGGAAAGCTATCGCCGCCGTAGATGCGAAACATTCCCTCCGCCAGTCTCAGCGCTTCGCAGATGGCCCGCGACGGTCCCACCGGCTTGTTCGTCAGCACCGCCAGCAGAGGCCGTTGCGGATGATTGCGCAAGGCGTCCAGCAGCGGCAGCATTCCGGGATACACGTACGTGTTGTCCAGTTTGTGTTCGCGATAATAGGCGAGGAAATACTCGACGGCGTCGTCCAGCAGCGTGGGATCGGCCGGGTCTCCCAGCGCGCGCCGCACCAGCATCCCGACCCCGTCACCAATATAGCTGGCGATCACGTCCTCCGGCAGTTCAGGCCGGTGAAGGTATCGCAGCATGGCGTTGACGGAGTGCGTCAGGTCGGCGCGAGAATCGATCAGCGTTCCGTCCAGGTCAAACACAATCAGGCGAAAACGCTCAGCGGGGAGGTTGCGGGGTCCATGGATCATACCTCTACTGTATGCGAAACCGTGAGGCTTCAGACGTATCGGGGCCGCGATCGACATCATCGCACAGAGTTTCTTGAGAGAAACCCCTTCGCAGCCCCCGGCATCTGCTTGCATCGCTCTTAATCGAACGTGATATTTCCAGAACCTGTATACACCTGGACGGTCGGGCCACCGCCGTTCACCGCTCCTTTTAACACGCCGTTGGCGATGTGGCCGGAGAGCGGGCTGGGCAGGTTTGAATCGATGGTGCCGGAGCCGGTCTCCGCGTCCAATGTGAATTTCGCGTTCGGGTCGACATGAATTTGAATGGCCCCGGAGCCGGTCTCGAGTTTCCAATCGGCGCTCGGCATCCCGCCGATGGTCAGGTTTCCGGTGCCCGAGTTGACCCGCATGCCGCCATGGAGGTTCGCGGTTGTAATGCTTCCTGAGCCGGTGTGCAGCCGCGCTTCGCTTACCTCAGAATCGCGGACCGATAGGTTCCCGGAACCGGTGACGGCCATCACCGCTCCATGGGCCCCCTGAAGATCGACGGTGCCGGACCGAGTGGCCAGTTTGGAATCCGGGCCAATGTTGCTGGCGACGATGTTGCCGCTGCCTGCCGCGGCATGGACAAAACCGCCGATATTTTCCACATGCACGGTGCCCGGGCCAGTCACGGCCTCCACCGTGGAGCCTTTCGGGACCGTAATCTCATAGTCGATATCGATGTCGTGGGCCCTGGCGCCGCCGCATGTGTCCGCGTCGCCCACCTTGATTTCATTGCCGGTCTGATGGATGGGAGGATTGGCGGCAATCTCCTTCATGTCTCCGGATATGCCGGTGGTATGCCAGGTGCTTTTATGCAGGTTGGCCGAGATTGCAACCTGGCTGCCTTCGACTCCGGCAACGTGGATCGATCCGGAAGTGGTGCCAACGCTGAACGTCAGATTTCCGTTGACGGTCAAGGAGCGGTGGAATTCTGGCTCCGCCGCAAAGCAAAGGGTTGTAGCGAAAATAACGGCAAAAAATGCCGTGGCAAGTCGTGGAGCATGCATGGGGGGGAATCCTCCGACAGAACCTTAAGATCAATTGAGAATGTACTACCGGCAAGCCAAACTTACGAGGAATTCCTGCCAAAGGTTCCCGGAAAACTAACCCATGCCGCGGATTTCTTCTGCGGGCCCGCCTCCGGCAGCGCCACAGCGTCCCCGGTTTTGCTTTAGACTCGGAGGCGAATGCCCAGTCTGCCACTATTTCGGGCCGCCGCCATTGCCGCGCTGATCCTGGCCAACGCTTTTTTCGTCGCGGCGGAGTTTGCCCTGGTCTCGTTGCGGCGAACACGCGTGCAGCAACTGATTGAACAGAAACGCACGGGCGCCCGCATCGTCGCCGATTTACAGGCCAATCTCGACGAGCTTTTGCCCGCCGTCCAGCTCGGCGTGACCCTGGCCAGCCTGACCCTGGGCTGGCTTGGCGAGCCGTTTGTCGCCCGCTTTCTGCTGCCCTGGCTTTCCCTGCTGCCGCATGCGCGTTTCTACGGCGGCATTCTGTCCGGCGCGCTGGCGTTCAGCCTGATTACCTATCTGGAAGTCATTTTCGGCGAACTCGTTCCCAAGTCGCTGGCGCTGCGCCAGGGCGAAAAAATGGCGTTGGCCATCGCCGGCCCCATTCATGTCTTTATGCGCGTCACGCGCCCCCTGGTCCGCCTGATGAACGCTTCGGCGGAGGTCGTGCTGCGTTTGTTCCGGCTCTCCCGCGTGCCCGAAGGCAGCGTCCACTCCCCGGAGGAGTTGAAGCTGATCGCCACCGCCACCCGGCGCATGGGCCTGCTGCCGGAAAAGCAGGAGCGGATCATCCATCGCGTGCTCGATCTGGACACGATTACGGTGCGAGAAATCATGACGCCGCGGCAGAAGATTTTCTCTCTGCCCGCCAATCTTCCCCTTGCGGAAGCCAATGCTCGCCTTACGCAGGTGCAGCGCTCGCGAGTGCCGGTTTTCGATCCCGCGCGAGGGCCGGAGCACATCGTCGGCGTGGTCTATGCCAAGGACATGGCGCGACTGATGCATTCCCGCGCCATCCTGCAGGCAACGCCTCCTGGGAACGCAATCCACGGCGGCGAGAGCGAGATGCAAGTAGGTCAACTGATGCACGATGTCTTTTTCGTTCCCGAGACCAAGGCAGTTTCCGATCTGTTGACGGAGTTTCAGACGCGAAGGAGGCATCTGGCCATCGTTGTGGACGAATTCGGTTCGATCACCGGATTGGTCACGGTCGAAGATGCGCTGGAGCAGATTGTCGGCGAGATGGAGGATGAGTTCGATGTGCGCGACAGCTCCATGCAAAAACTTTCCTCGGGCACGCTGGTGCTGCATGGCAACGTGACCTTGCTGGACCTGGAAACGCAATTGGGTTGGCGTCTGCCGCACGATGGCGGAGTGGAGACTTTGGCTGGATTTCTCCTTGTCCACATGCAGAAAATTCCCAGGGTGGGGGACTCTTTCGTGCATGACGGGCGAAGATTCACCGTCGCCTCCATGGAAGACCGCCGCATCACCAGCATCCGCGTGGAACCCGTCACACCGGCCAGCACGGACCAGGCACAACTGCCAACCCTTCAGGCGCAAGGCTCCCTCTTTGACGACAGCGTCATGCTGCCGGGCAGGTCCGAAAGCATCGCTCCCGACGCCGAAGTTGAAAATTCAGGGAGCATGATCGGCCTGAACAAAACCGAGGGGAGCGGTCCCGCATGAGGGCAGCCTGGCGAACGGTCCTCAAGCGGCTCCTGCTGTTGCTTCCCGTGCTCTGGATTGTCGTTTCGCTCATCTTCTTTCTCATCCATTTGGTTCCCGGCGATCCAGTCGAGCAGATGCTGGGCGAGGGAGCGACCGCGTCCGACATTGGCGCGCTACGGCACGCGTATGGCCTGGATGTTCCGCTTGGCACCCAATATCTCCGCTATTGGAATGGCGTGCTGCACGGCAGCCTGGGACAATCGCTTCGCTTCAACAGGCCGGTGACAGAGCTGATTCTGTCGCGATATCCCTATACATTGGAGCTTGCCATCCCCGCGATTTTGCTCGCCATTCTGCTGTCGTTCCCCGCCGGCATCGCCTCGGCGCGGCACCGCTCCAAGTGGCAGGACCAGACCCTGGGCGTGATCAGTTTGTTCGGCGTCTCGTTTCCAAGTTTCACGCTCGGCCCCATTTTGATTCTTGTCTTCGGAATTCTATTGGGATGGCTTCCCGTCTCGGGTACGGGGTCGTGGCGAAATTTTATTTTGCCCACCCTTACCATGGGGTCCGCTCTGGCGGCCATCCTGACGCGCATGGTTCGCACCTCCATGCTGGAGGAACTTGGCCAGGACTACATTCGCACCGCCCGCGCCAAAGGTCTTTCCGAGCGCGCGGTCGTCTATCGTCACGCCCTGCCCAACGCCATGATTCCCCTGCTGACGGTCATCGGCCTGCAGTTTGGAGTGTTGCTGGCCGGCGCCATTGTGACCGAGACAATCTTTTCCTGGCCCGGAATCGGTCGACTCACCATCTCGGCGATTTCCAATCGAGACTATCCCCTGGTGCAGGGCTGCATTCTGGCGATCGGTCTGACCTATGTGCTGGTCAATCTTCTCACCGATGCGCTCTACATCCTCGCCAATCCTCGTATCCGTCAGTAGGCTGATTTTTGTTGCAGAACGTAGTTCTGACGACAAATTTCTGCCGACAAATTTCGGTAGTGTCCTAACCGAAGTTCGTCACGAAAGAGGCCGCAGATGGCCTAAGTGGTTCAGAATCAGTTCAGGCTACTGCCGAGTTTGCACTACATTTGCGTTGCAATCGGAGATGTTCAGGCAGGCTGATTCCGAGCTGGCGGAGCAAGGATTTCTGCTCTGCTGTTGGCTCGGTGATTCGCCGCAGTCTGATTTCGCGACCGTCGGTGGTGGGCAGAACGATGTCG
>JAJYVR010000131.1 GCA_021791935.1 Acidobacteriota bacterium | reverse complement strand
CAGGCCGTTGGCGACGCCCTCAAAACCATCACCCCCGGCAACGCCGCCGCATGGTTCCGACACTGCGGCTACGGCATACAGCAACCATAGTTCTGCTCTAGTGGGACCCGGGTGCCCCAGGCTCGCGAAGCTAACCTGGATTGGTTGCATCCTCCCTTCGAGGGTCTCCATCTCCGTTTCACTCCGCTCCGCGCATCCTGATACTTTAGGTGCAAGACCGGTGGCCCATGCACGCCGCCTTTTGCCTTGGGTGGGATTGCCTCCGGCTTCAGCTTTCCCGGACGGAGAACCAGTGCGCGTATCTCAAGCTGTTTTCGGTGTCTTCCACCACTTCGAACTGGCGCATCAACTCCGCCGCTACGACTACCTCGACACCGTCTATTCCACCTATCCCTGGCGGCGGCTGCGGCGCGAAGGTCTGCCCCGCGAATACGTCGAAACATTTCCGTGGATTCACGGCGGCCTGGCGGGACTGGCGCGCTTTGGCCTCTACCCCTCCCCCTGGACAGAAAGTTTGGACTGGTGGAACGGGCTTGCCTTCGACACATGGATGACGCGGCGGATCGCTCGATCGAAAACAAATCTTGACGCGCTCATCGGCATCTCCGGAGCAGGCCTCGCAGCCGGAGCGCTGGTGCAGTCGCGCGGCGGCAAATATATCTGCGATCGCGGTTCCACACACGCGCGGTATCAATGGCGGTTACTCAGCGAAGAACATCGGCGCTGGGGTGCACCGCTCGATATCTACGATCCGCGCGACACGGAACGCGAAGAGAAACAGTATGCGCAGGCCGACTGCATCGTCGTTCCTTCCAGTTTTGCCGCACGCAGTTTTGTTGCCGAAGGCATCTCCGCAGAAAAGCTGCGCGTCATTCCGTATGGAGTTCGGTTGGATTCTTTCCAGCCTTCCGCCGATACATCGCGCTCGACGGATACGTTCGACCTGCTCTTTGTCGGGCAGGTCAGCCTGCGCAAAGGTGTTCCGTATCTGTTGGAGGCGTTCGCCAAGGTGCGGCATCCGCGCAAGCGTCTGCGCATCCTCGGTCCCATGTTCCCGTACATGAGGCCATTGTTCGCGCGTCTGCCCATGGAGCAGGTCGAAATCGTCGGAGCTGTCTCCCGCGCAGAACTCATCCGCTATTTCAGCAGAAGCCACGCCATGGTGCTGCCGTCGCTGGAAGAAGGTTTGGCGCTGGTCCAGGGCGAGGCAATGGCCTGCGGCTGTCCGGTGATCGCGACTCCGAACACCGGAAGCGAAGACCTGTTTACCGACAGCAAGGAGGGTTTCATCGTACCGCCGCGTGATGCCACCGCGCTCGCCGACCGGCTGCAACAGCTTGCCGACGACCCAGCCCTGCAACAGCGGATGAGCGCCGCCGCGTTGGATCGAGTGCAGCATCTGGGAGGATGGAACGACTACGGCGACCGCTGGGCGCAGTTGCTGCAACAACTTTGCACGCCTTCCTCTACCCCACGCACAGGAGAACAATCATGGTAAAAAAGCCCATCGGACAAATTGCGTTCCTCATGTTGCATAGGATGTTCAGTCAAAGTGGCTTTCTCGTGTTGCAAAGGACCGTCGGACAAACGCCGCTTCTATGCGGGCTATTATGCATCCTGGGAGTAACAGCCTGCGGCGGAAGCAGTGCTTCCAGCAGCGCCAGCACTGCTTCTGTGCCGCCCAGCTATTCTCAGCAGGCAACCTACGGCGTCCAGACTCTGCAACAGTGGTACGTCCAAAGCTCGGGCCTCTATGCCGCGCCAGCCGGCTGGTGGAACGCCGCCAACGCGATGACCGTGCTCGCCAACTACTCCCGAGTCGCCGCCAGCGCGCAATATCTCCCCGCCATCGCCAACACATTCACCCAGGCGCAGACTGCCCACCCCAACTTCCTCAATTCCTACGACGATGACGAAGGCTGGTGGGCGCTGGCGTGGATTGACTCCTACGACGTGACCGCCAATCCCGCCTATCTCACCATGGCCGAGACCATCTTCGCCGACATCTCCACCGAATGGGACACCACCACATGCGGCGGCGGCGTCTGGTGGAAAAAACCCGCCGACTACAAGAACGCCATCGCCAACGAACTCTTTCTCGCCGTCGCGGCTTCTCTGGCCAACAGGACCACCGGGACCGCATCGGCATCCTACCTCGCCTGGGCCCAGAAAGAGTGGGCCTGGTTCAAGGCATCCGGCATGATCAACTCGCAAAATCTCGTCAATGACGGGTTGACCTCGACCAACCCGACCGCCTGTGTCAACAATGGCAGAACCACATGGACCTACAACCAGGGAGTCATTCTGGGCGGCCTGGTGGAGCTCTACAAAGCCGACCAGGATCCAACCCTGCTGCCGCAGGCGGAATCCATCGCCAACGCCGCCATCGCCGATCTCACCATCAACGGCATCCTGGTCGACCCATCCGTTTCCGGCGGCGATGCGCCCCAGTTCAAAGGCGTGTTCGTCCGCAATCTTATGGCACTGTACGCCGCCGCGCCCAATCCCCAGTTCAAGACGTTTGTCGATGCCAATGCCAACAGCATCTGGACCAACGACCAAGGCCCCACGTATCAATTCGGCGCTCTGTGGCAGGGACCCTTCGATTCAGCCGACGCCGCGCGTCAAACCTCGGCGCTCGATACGCTGGTCGCCACCGCCTCGATGCAATAGGGAATTGTGTGCCTCGGGGTATAGCAGCCGGGCACACGCAGGCTCGCGCAAAAAATCGGGATCGCGATATGCAGAAAACATGGGTGCCCCATATCTACCCGCGTCGTGTGCGGGGAGATGTGGGATCGAGGGAGATTGGTCATCCCGACCGCAGCGAAGGATGGGACCGGAAACCTACGCCGTCTTCGTCGCCAACGCCTTCACGCGAGCATTCAGGCGGCTCTTGTAGCGCGAGGCGGTGTTGTCGTGCAAAATGCCCTTCTGCACGCTCTTGTCCAGCAGCGAGGCGGTCTGGTTGTACTGCGCCCGCGCCGCGGGAACATCGTTCGCCAGCAGGGCTTCGCGCATGGCGCGCAGGCCGCTGCGCAGCTTGGTGCGGTTGGCGCGGTTGACGGCGGTGCGCTTGACGGTCTGCCGGGCGCGCTTTAACGACGAAACATGATTTGCCATTGAAAAATTCTCTTTCGCTGAATCGGAAGTCTGTTAGCCCAGGCCGCTCCACCCTCCACCGGAATCCGCGCCGATTGCGAATCGGCGCTCTCCGGGAGCTTGAAATTGCCTGAAATCAGGATGCCTCAGGAATGGAAAAATCGCCTTCCCGCGCAAGCATTTAGTTTACGTGAAGGGCTGAAAGGGGTCAATTGACTTTGGCGGGCGTGGCGGGAATTGTGACCTGTTTTGCATCCCACTCAAGCCAACAAACGGAAGGTTTGAATGGGCCACCCGCCAACAGAAGGCTTGAATGGGCCACCCGCGGAGCAGTCAGAAGTCGGGCTGGAGCGGATCCGTGCTCAGCCTGTTTCTGCCGGACCAGAAAAACCCTTCGGAGCCGAATAATGCCCATCCGGCGTCCCCCGCCTAAGCCGCTTGCGGAAACTCACTGCCCATCTTTTTCACCAGCAAGAGAGTCTTGAACGATCAGACCTTCGGCAGCACAAGGTTCGCGATTCCGTCTTTGGACTTGTGTTCTCCAATGATCTCAAAATGCACAACACAGCAGCAAAAATCGCACTCCGCTTCGTTGACGCCTTTTGCGACGTTGGATACCGGGAAGGTACGCAAGCACTCCGAACAAGTGACGGCGATGGTGCCTTTATCGTTCTTCGCCCAAACTGCAGCCTGGTTGGGTTTCCCGGTTCTAGGACGGGTCGGGAGTTCATGCAGCAAATCGATAATTTTCTCGAACAGTCGCTTGGGATTGTATCCGCCTTTAGGGAAGAAAGCGTCTGCAAGCACGCTCTCCGGCACCGACAATCCAGAAAATTCTCCTGAAATCACAATGACCGGGATCATCGGGAATCGCCGACGCACCACGGAAAGAAACTCGAACCCATTCATGTTCGGCATTTGCAGGTCAGAAATGATAATGTCCGGCAGCGACTGTTTCAGGGCCGCTAGCCCCTCAAAACCATCTTCCGCCCCGCGCACTTCGTAGCCTTGCGCGCCAAGCAGCAATTTCCCAAGGTCGCGCAATCTCGCTTCGTCCTCAACGATCAGTATTCTGTAAGGGAATGGATTATCGGTCAATGTCCACCGAGGTTGGTCAACGCGAATCTTGAGATGAATAGCATGTATCAAGTGTATCGTCCCTTTGGCGCTCCACCATGGGATTGTGTTGCGCATCGTGCGAAAGATTGGCGATCGAGATACTGGGCCGAGCGGGACACGACGTTTGGATCGCGGAAACGGCGTTGATCCAAAGCGAGAAGCTGGCTGCCGTAGGAAGATTGGCCAGCTCCATTTCCCACGAGATCAACAATCAGCTGGAGGCAGTGACGAACCTGCTGTATCTGGCGCTGAACCATGGGCCGCTGACCGAGGTCACGCGACACTATCTGGAAACCGCGCAGGGAGAGCTGGCGCGGGTGTCGCAGATTGCAACGCAGAGTTTGCGCTTTCATCGTCAGACGATGAATCCAAGCCACGTTGACCCCAGGGAACTGATCGACTCTGTGCTCGACCTGTACCATGGCCGACTGTTCAATTCCAACGTTCAAGCGGTTTCCAGATATAAATCCACAAAACGAGTTTTGTGTTTCGAAAATGACATCCGCCAGGTATTGAACAATCTGATTGCCAACGCGATGGACGCCATGCGACAGGGCGGACGCCTGATGGTGCGCACCTGCGATGCCACGGATTGGAAGACAGCGCGCCTTGGAGTTCGCATCACCGTGGCGGACACGGGCCATGACATGTCGGAGGAAGTAAGGAAGCGCATCTTCGAACCCTTCTACACCACCAAGGAAGTGAATGGAACGGGGCTGGGATTGTGGATCTCTCGTGGAATTGTGGCGCGTCATCAGGGTTTTCTGGCTCTGAAGAGCAGCAAGAAGCCCGGACGAAATGGAACCGTTTTTACGTTGTTTCTGCCCGACAAAGAAAGCCCCTCCAAACCCACGCCATAGCGGTAATACGGCTGTTCACCCCCACTCAAGCCAACTAGAGATACAGCATGCCAGCGCACCGGAATCACGATTGACGCCAATTTCACTCGGAACTATCCTTGAGGTAGGAATTGTTCCTACCAGTAGAGAGAGGGCTGCTCCATGTCGACCGTCGAAAAAATCAGCATCGCTTTGCCGCCGGAGATGGTCAGCATCGTGCGTCAGGCGGTCGAGACCGGCGAATATGCCTCCAGCAGCGAGGTGGTGCGCGACGCGCTGCGCGACTGGACCCAGAAACGCAGCTTGCGGCAGCAGGGCATCGACGAACTGCGCCAGGTGTGGCGGCAGGCGTTGCAAGACAAGACACCGGGCGTTTCCGCCGAGGATGTCATGGATCGCCTGGAACGAAAGTACAAGGCGTTGGCGAAGGCCGCGGGTCCTGCCAAGTAATGCGGGTGGTATTTTCCAGTTTTGTCGAATCCGACCTCGACGCTATCGCCCACTATATTGCGCAAGACAATCCCACGCGGGCCGTCACTTTTCTGGCGGAGATTCGCGCGAAACTTCGCGCCGTCGCAACCCATCCATTGCTCTATCGGCTGCGGCCAGAGATTGGCGAAGACACCCGCGTTGCGCTTGCGGGTCGTTACGTGATTTTGTTTCGTATCGTCGATGAGACTGTCAGGATCGAGCGCGTCGTTTATGGCGCACGCGATCTGCTGGCGCTGTTCGATCCGGAATAGAGGCTTGCAGCCTGGTCGCGATCAACCTATCTGCCTCGGCAGTACACTGGCGATATGAAAACTTCTCCTCGAAGTGCGCGGCTACGGTATGCGGTGACTGCAATCCTTGCCATCGCGAGCGTTCTGGCAATGACAGCCCATGCGCAGGAGGCTGCGTCCACTCCGTGGACGGCGGCGCAGATGACCCAACCCAGCGCGATGGTTGCCCTGCTCGCCGGCAGTAAGGGCGCAAAGCCTGTCATCCTGCAGGTTGGCTTTCAGGTCCTCTACAAAAGCAAGCACATTCCCGGCTCCCTCTATGCCGGGCCCGCCTCCAGCCCGGAAGGGCTGCAAGCGCTGAAGAACGCGGCCGGCAAACTGCCGAAGAATGCGGAAATCTATATCTATTGCGGCTGCTGCCCCATCGACAAATGCCCGAATATTCGTCCGGCGTTTGAGGCGCTGAAATCCATGGGCTTCACCCATCTCCACGTGGTGATGCTGCAGACCAGCTTCGGCCAGGATTGGGTCGCGCGCGGTTATCCCGTCGCCGGCGAATCCGCGCCCACGCCATAGCCGGGCAATTGCCGTCAAAGTCCATGGCAAATCCGCCTTCTTTTCGCGGACCGATTGATTCCGTCGCAAATATTTTCCATTTGGCGATTGACGCAACCGCCCGGCGGCGCTACTCTGTGCCCATCATCCTCGTGCTCAACAACGCAGTGCGAACGAGTCGGCGGGCAAGCCAATCCCACGGGTTGGAATTCGCCCGGAAAGATGCCTTGCAGCCGGCTGCCCAGCCATCCGAACCGTCACTCTGGCAATCCAACAGAATGTATTGTCCTCAGGCAGCCCGCGCTGTCTTCCGCCTTGGCGTACCCAAATCTTATGGAGGCACATAGTCTTATTGATGAAGAAAACCATCGAGATCACCCCCAACATCGAGCCCATCTTCGGCACCCGCGACGAAAACCTTCACCTGATCGAAAACACTCTCAAAGTCCGCATCGACCTGCGTTCGGACGCTCTCTATCTGGAGGGCGAGCCGGAGGTGATTGCCCGCGTGGAGCAGATCTTCGCCGACTATGAGACGCTGCGACGAGGCGGCGTCACGCTGCAAAACGGCGAGCTGAACGGGATGCTGAAACTAGTGGTCGCCGATAAGGCCGCCACCCTGCGCAGCCTGGTCGATAGCGGCAAGCAGCGCTCGACCGGCATTCGCCGCATGGTGCAGCCGCGCTCGGTAAATCAGCGGCAATATCTTGAGGCGATTGAACGCTCGGATATGGTCTTCGGCATCGGTCCGGCGGGCACGGGGAAAACCTACCTGGCGGTGGCCATGGCGGTGGCCGCGCTGACGGCGAAAAAAGTTTCGCGGCTGGTGCTGGTGCGACCTGCCGTGGAAGCGGGCGAGCGGCTGGGATTTCTCCCCGGCACGCTGCAGGAAAAAGTCGACCCGTATTTGCGGCCGCTGTATGACGCGCTCTACGATCTGCTGGAGCCGGACCGCGTCGACAAAATGCTGGAACGTAGCGTGATTGAAGTGGCCCCGCTGGCCTTTATGCGCGGGCGCACGCTGAACGATGCCTTCATCATCATGGACGAGGCGCAGAACACCACCAGCGAGCAGATGAAGATGTTTCTCACCCGCATGGGCAATAACGCCAAGGCCGTCATCACCGGCGACATCACCCAGATCGATTTGCCCAACCCGCGCAAGTCCGGCCTGATTGAAGCGATCGACGTGCTGAAGAATGTCGACGGCATCGACTTCTGCTATTTCGAGCAGGGCGATGTGGTGCGGCATCAACTGGTGCAGCGGATTGTCTGCGCCTACGAGGGGTACACCCGCGGCCAGCAGGAGCTGCCGCTTGGAATCGCCGAGCCGTTGCGAAATGGGACCGACGACAAGCCGCACGCGCAAACGCAGTAAGGTGAAATCGATGCGGCTGCGATACCATGCTTCATGCGATGATCATCGTCGACCCTGAAGCCAACCGCAGTACCCAAGGCAGAGCAGACGCGGAGTTCGCTCTCTCCGCGCTGCGTCCGTTTCTCCTGCGAGCGCAACGGGCCGTGCCTGTGGTGGGGCAGGTTTCTGTGTTGCTGGCATCGGACAGCGCCATCAAGCGACTGAATCGAAAATTTCGCGGCAAAAATCGCGCGACCGACGTGCTTTCCTTCCCTGCGCTCGAAATGCCTGCGCAAAAATCCAGCTCCAGCCAGCGCCCGGTCCATCCTCCGATGGCAGGCGATGTCGCCATCTCGCTGGATGCCGCGGCGCGACAGGCAACACAGTTCGGCCATCCTCTGACGATGGAATTGAAAATTCTGATGCTGCACGGCCTGCTGCACCTGGCCGGATACGATCACGAAACCGACGCTGGAGAAATGGCCAGCCGAGAAGAGCAACTGCGCCGCCGCTTCCGCCTGCCCAGCGCGCTACTTGCCCGCAGCGTGACGGAAAAAGCCTCCCCCAGCCAACGCCCGAAAGACAAAACCGCCCCGCGCAAGGCGGGCGCTCGTAAAATTGTAGGCAGGAAACGGGCCGGCCGCCCATGACAATGCTGCAATTTATTTTGATCCTGCTGCTGCTCGCCGTTCTTACCCTCGCCTCCTACGTGGATCGGCTGTATTCGGAGATGGGCAAATTCCTCTCGCGCGAGTTTCAGGAGAACATCGATGTCTGGGAGCGGCAGATTGAACCGCGCCTGACGATGACGCGCGAACATGCCGCGCAATCGGCTGCCATCTTGACGCTTCTCTCTCTGGCGTCGCTGGCGCTGGTGTTTGCGGATGTCGCGCTGCGCTCGCACTCGATCGATTCCGCGCACGTTGCCGGCGATATCGCGCAAACGCTGCTCGCCATCGTTCTGACCGTTTTGCTGTTTCATCAATTTTTGCCGCAGTTGTTTTTCACCCGCACCCGCGGACAATGGGTGGCGCGGCTCACCGGCGTGTTGCGCGTCCTCTTCTACGTAGTGTTTCCCATCACGCTGGTGCTGGGCTTCCTGCTCTCCATCGCCGCTATCGCGGAATCCGATGCGCCGCCGACGGAGGAAGATTCCGCCGAGGCCGTCGACGCCCTGATTGAAGCCGGTAAAGAGGAAGGCATTCTGGAGGAAAGCGATCGCGCCCTGGTCCGCTCCGCCGTGGAATTCGGCGACAAGATCGTGCGCGAGGTGATGACGCCGCGGCCCGAGATTTTCGCCGTTCCCGCCGGCATGAAGCTGGCTGAATTCTCGGAGCAGTTGCGCACCCACGCCTATTCCCGTGTTCCTGTGTACCGCGACAATCTCGACGATGTGGTCGGGATTGCATTCATGCATGACCTGCTGCACATCTCCGACATTGAGGCGGCCAACGCCACCGTCGGCGCCATTGCGCGGCCCGCCATGTTTACGCCGGAGACGAAAAACATTCAGTCTCTGCTGCGCGAGATGCAGCGCGACAAGCAACACATGGCCTTGGTCATCGATGAGTACGGCGGGCTCGCCGGACTGGTCACGATTGAAGACATTGTGGAAGAGATTGTCGGCGCCATCAGCGACGAGCACGAAACGCCCGCCGCAGAAGAAACGGCGCAGCCGCAGCCCGACGGCTCCTACATCGTCCCCGGAAATTTTGAG
>JAJYVR010000130.1 GCA_021791935.1 Acidobacteriota bacterium | reverse complement strand
CAAGTGTGCCCGTGGGGTAGAAGCGGACGCGCAATCGTGGGCCGGCAACAGGCGTCATCGCCCGCTGTTTAGACAGCGCGTTTCTGAAACGGCTCGGCGTGGACGATCCCCGTGTCTTCGCGCACCGTAATCGTCTGGCCTGCGTTGATGTTCGTCAGCCGCTGCGTCATGCCGCTGGGCCAGTGAATTTCGACCACATCGGCCTTGTCCGCTTTGGCCAGTCCGAAGGTCAGTACCAGCTCGCTGGAAGAAAGATAGCTCGATCCGCTGCGCATGGTCAGCTTTTGTCCAGTCTGTGCCGACTGCACAAACACCACCGCGCCGATGCCGTTGCGATTCGATTTCGTTCCCCACAGCTTCACGCGCAACGAGTGGTTGATCGCGCCGGTATTGCGGAACAGCACCGCCGGCCCGTCATTGGTGGTCATCATCAAGTCCAGCGCGCCGTCATTGTTGATGTCTCCGTAAGCCGCGCCGCGACCCACACGACGTTCGTCGAAGGCCCTGCCCATCTCCGCCGCGACATCCTGAAACTTTCCGTCGCCCTCGTTGTGAAACAGATGCGGAGATTCCGCGAAGCGCACCTGCTGCTGCACTTTCTCGATGTCGGGATCCAGATGGCCGTCGGCGATGAACAGGTCCAGCCATCCGTCCAGATCGTAGTCGAAAAAGAAACAGCCAAAGCCCAGCGTCAGCAAACTTTTTCGTCCCACTTCCGACTGCGGCGCAATGTCGACAAACAATCCATTCTTCTGGTTCTGATACAGAGAGATCATCTGGTTGGAAAAATTTGTAATCGTCAGGCTGGGGTAGCCGGAGTGGTTGTAGTCGGCGGCATCGATTCCCATGCCGGCGCGGGCCACGCCATCCTCGCTGAAGCCGATGCCGGAGACCACCCCTTTTTCCGTAAACGTGCCGTTGCGGTTGTTGATGTAGAGTTTGTTCGGCTCGGTGTCGTTGCTGATGGCAATGTCCGGCCAGCCATCCTGGTTGGCGTCGAAGACGGCGATTCCCAGGCTCTTGGAAGTTGCGTCGTAGAGCCCGGATTTGTGGGTGGCGTCTTCAAAGGTCCCATCGCCGAGGTTGCGCCACAGCCGAACTGAAACACCCTTGTACGACTCCGGCGTGCAGTAGGCCTTGTCCTTGCCATCCATCGAACAATACAGGTCCGTCGCTGGAGTCCAGGCAACATAGTTCGCCACCAGCAGGTCCAGATGGCCATCGCGGTCGTAATCGACCCAGGCCGCGCTGGTGCTGAATTCGTCGATTCCCCATAACCCTGCCTGCTCGGTGACATCGGTAAACGTCCCGTTCCCATTGTTGTGAAACAGGCGATTTTGACCGTAGGCCGTCACAAACAAATCGTCATGTCCATCGTTGTTGTAATCGGCCACGGCCACGCCCATGCCGTACATCGGCACCGCAAGACCCGCTTTGTGGGTGACATCCGTAAATGTGCCGTCGCGATTGTTATGGTAGAGGGCCGACGTGGTGACGCGGCCTGGATGGCCGGGCCAGTTCATTCCATTCACCAGAAAAATATCCTGCCAGCCATCGTTGTCGTAGTCGATAAACGCCACACCGGGTCCCATCGTCTCCGGCAGATATTTTTTTCCGAAAGCGCCGCTGTTGTGCATGAAACGGATGCCGGCAGCACGGGTGATGTCTTCAAAGCGGATGCGTTCGCCTGTGTCGGCGGTAGTTTTCTCTGGGGGCTGTGCCGTCGAACCAAATTCCCCGAGGCCAGCAATCGCGGGCTCTGCCATTGAAAACGGCATCGAGCTGAACAATGAGGCTGCCAGCGCCGCTCCAGAAAGTTTCAGAAATTTGCGGCGGTGCGATTGCGCGTTCTTTTCCGTCAAGCTTGGACCCTCAAAGTTTCTACGCTTCAATTGCCACCTCTGTGCAGGACGGTCGGACCGGAAGCGCGATTGGAAGTTGCGCCTGCGACGGTTGCAACATGCTTGTCCGCGGAATTCGCAATCGGCAGCCGAACGGAAACGTGCTCGTGAATCGGCTGCCTCTCGCGATTGTCGTCGGGATGTTTTTCGAGATACGGTCCCGTCAACGCCTGCGACGACTCGTCCGCCTTGAAGCGCAGGTAACGCACCTCATACTGGTGCGCCAGGTCGGGCTTGTCCATGCCGGTAGCGCACAGCATCATGTTGTAATTCGCTTCCAGGTCTTCCGGATCGATATCGAGCGCCTGCTGAAACTGGGCCTGCGCCAGCGCATATTTGTGTTGCAGAAAATATACCCGACCCAGGTCGTTTCGCACCACGCGGTCCTTGGGATATTGTTCAATCACCTGCTGCAAATGCGCAATGGCCCCATCGTAATCGCCCGTTTGCCGCAACACGCGCGCGTAGAAATAATGGGTCCGCGCCAGGTGAGGAGAAAGCTGCAGTGCCTTTTCGAGCACTAACTTCGCGCCCGCCATATCTCCCACTAATACGCGTGTTCGGCCAATGTTCACCCAACCGTCAGGGTTGGTCGGGTCGGCCTGCGTTACCCGCTCAAACGCCGCCTCCGCACCCTTTAAATCTCCTTGCAGAAACAGTCCAATCCCATAGTCGTTCCACCGCTGCCAGTCTGCTTTCGTGGTGACCACCTGCGGAGTGGGCTTGGGCGCATTCGGAGGCAACACAGTTAGATCTTCGTTGGCGCTGGCCATCACCACAATCGGCGGGTCAGGAATCGCTTTGATTTTTCCCGACACATCGGCGGTATTTCCCGTGAAGACCATGCGCCGGTCGTCGTAGGAAGGCGTCACGTCGTGCGGCCCGGTCGTTTCGGAGACGCCGGCAAAGGAAAAATGAGTGTTGAACCAGGAAAACTTGCGGTAGTTCAGCTTGGCCTGCAGATGAATTGTTCCGCGTACATCCTTGGGAATTTGCAGCCGGAAGTGGGCCGTGTCCGCCGCTCCGGGAGGAATCAAGTGCGCATAAATGGTCGCCCGCGCCGCCCAGGCATTGCGTTTGTCGATGGGATTGCCATGCGCGTCGATCGCCAACGAACGATAGAAGTGCGCTCCCGGCTCGACCGGCCCATGGCCGTTGTCCTCCACCATGCCGCTCCAGAAAAGCACGCGGCCGGCATCGTCGGTGGCCTTCAGCTCCAGCCAGCAGTCGAACGCGTCCACCGTTCCACCGGGAAAGAAATGTCCGACGTTCAGCGTGCGGACGACCACATCGACCCGCTCCGTATCTCCCGCGCGGACCACCGCATGCACTCGATTCAGAGGTGCGGTAATGGGCGTGACTGGCGGTCCTCCCGCAGCTCCTGTCGGAGATTTCATCTCAGATTCTTCACCCACCGCGAACGTCGTCGCCAGTTGCGGCGCGGCATAGATCACTTTGTTGTTCGAGAGGCGATTCTCCGTCGTCTCCGGGGAGATGGCGAAAATGTCGACGCGGACTTTTTCATCTTTCAGAAAATCTTCCGTGTCTTTCAACTGCACCGCATCCTTGTTCACAAAAGGAAGCGCGGTATTGGCCGCGATGAATCGATGCGAGTGCACCATTCCGTTCACGTTTCCGGCATCGTTGGAAGGCGTTTGCGGCATGTGGCAATCTTCGCAATCCATCGACTTCGGCGGATAGTAAAAGGACCGCGCGCCCAATCCGGAAACGCCGCTGGCCTGCCAATTGTCGTAATCGTCGAAGCCGCGGATCCAGCGATAGTGGTTGTCGGCCACGTCAAGGTGGACCTTGTGGCAATTGCCGCAGTATTCGGCGGACTGGCTGCCTCGCATGAACGGCTTCAGAAATGTCCGTCGGTGCGGCTCCGGGTCTTCTTCGATCAGATAGTCGATCACGCGATGCACCACGGGATTTTTGCTGACCACCAGTCGCTGCAACCGCGGATATTCCAGAATAAAGTCGGCGTTGCCCATGGTGCTCTTTTCCAATCGAATGGAGTGGCACACCACGCAACCCATACCCGCCTGCGAGGCTGGAATAAAGAGGTGATCTTTCACTGGAGTATTGAAGTTGCCGGGAAAGAACAGCGCCGCATCGTGGCATCCCGCGCACACTTTGGAGGCCTGCACGCCGTCCACCTGCTGCATGTAGACGATCGCCTGCCGGTACCACTGATTGTTGAACGAGGAAAAGTGATGTGCCGAGCTTTCCCATTGCTTGTAAATATCGGCGTGGCAGGTCTTGCAGGTTGCGGAGTCGAGGAAATAATCCTTGGGCACAACTTTGCCGCTGTTGGTCTCGGCGTCGCTGGGGA
This sequence comes from Acidobacteriota bacterium, assembly GCA_021791935.1. Lineage (GTDB taxonomy): Bacteria > Acidobacteriota > Terriglobia > Terriglobales > Acidobacteriaceae > JAKAAZ01. The sequence continues at coordinate 5,238 of JAJYVR010000130.1, read as the reverse complement.
AGAACGGACTCTTTGGCCCTCCGCCTTCATCCGCCTGGTCGGCCGGCGCCATGCTGGGGTTGTGGATGGCATGGTCCTTCTGCCAGGGAACGACGCGCAGCCACCACGATCCTGCGGCGACCGCCGCGACCAACACCAACGATGTCGCAACTCGTACCGCAGCTTTTGCACCGCCATGCTGCAGCCAGCCTCGGTTGCCGGCCCAAACGGCCAGCAGCATTGCCACCGCCAGCATCGAGACCATTTCGTGGGTGAAGAGGATGGACCATTGCTGGCGGCGCGCGCCGGTAAAAACCAGAACTGCGCCGGCAATCCCTCCCAGCGTGAACACGATCCATCCAGCTTTTTCCAGCGGGCTGGTTCCCCGCAGCAGTTTTTCCATTCCAGGGATCACGCTGACGACAAACATGCAGCCGGCAAAGATGTGCAGCACGACCACTGCTTCATAAATCAGGGTTGCTGTGGGAAACGCGTAGAGATAGACGGCGCTCGCCGCCAGCGCAACGCTTAAACCGACTAGCCATCGCCTCATTGGATCCATCTCCGCATTGCATCGTTCCAGTTCCCGGTTGTCCATTGTTCCCGGGGATTCCATCCCAGGCAGGCGGCACGTTGCAGCCTGTAATTTCGTTGCCGAAGTATAGCGAGTGCGATGAACGTTTTGCATCCACCTTTGGGTGGAGACGAGCTTTTTCCGGCAGATCCAGTTTTACTTGGCTGCGGCGGTTTGTTTCAGGCCCCAGCTATAGACAAGTTCCGCATAGCCAAACTGCGCATTTTTGCCGGTGGGATAGATCGCCGAAACGACATTCCCGCCCGCTGCGTAAGCATAATAGAAGTTCAGGCCCAAGGTCCGGGTCGCCTGCCAATCCGCGCTTACATCGGTGACGGTGGCAAAAGAAGAGTATCCATTGCCCGGACGACCGACATAGCCGAACACTTTGTTGTCGAAGGCCCCGCCACCCTGATACCAGAGATCTTTTCCGGATGTCAGTTGCAGCCAATGGACATCGCTGCGCACAACAACGCGCTTGGCTGGCTTGTCGATTCCCTGGATGAAGGTGTCCTGGCTGTTCATCAGGTTATAGAAAGGGAATCGCGCATAGAGGCGAGGCGTGGGAAGAATCTGAAAGAACGTGTTGTGCTGGTTGTCTGAAGGATTGTTGTCCCCTGTGCTGCGAAATGTTCCGGCCCGCAGCCACGGAGCCGTGGCGACCTGGTTCCATTGATATCCGCCTTCAACGGCATACGCTCCCGCACCGTGGTTGAGCTCGCCCCAGTTGCCATTCTGCAGCGCTCCCCAGAATAGGAAATCAAAATTGCCGTTCCCCGCAGGAACTGCTGCGAGAAGATCGCCGCCATACGTGCCCAGGCGAATGTTCTTGTGGTCGGCCTGGCGGACCGCCAGCGGACGGTTATCGGTCTTGGTGATTCCCGTGCGGCCGTCGTGGTATCCAATGCCGAACGCGCTCCACAAAAGCCGCTGGCGCCACTGTGACTGGGTGAACGCGAGGTATTGCAGGTCGACGTTCAGCTCCGGATTTCCGTTCATATTGAACACGCCCTGATCGGCCCGTCCCGCCATCGCGGTCAAGTCCCGCGTTCCTGCGCCATAGTGTCCGTCGATACCGTCGAAGCTGCGCTGCGCGTTCGAGAATCCGAAATTGCCGACCAGCCGCTGCTGCACTCGATTGTTTTGCAGCCACAGGACCGTCGGATTTTTCGGCTGCGTCTCCATTCCTCCGAAAAACTCAAATCGACCCACGCGCAGGTTCTTGTCCGTGTCGTGGAAGTTATAGCGAAGAAACGCCTGCTTCAAAAACGCCGCTGCAGGATCGCTGTTATTTCCTCCGGAAGCGTAATAGGTACCGCCCAGACCCAGTTGGCCCTGCGCGGCAATGGCTGAAACGGCATTGTCCGGTAGGCCCAGCAACGCCGGTTGCGCCAGTTCCAGGCTCCAGTCCCAATGGCGGATGCGCTGGGCCACGCCAATGCGCAGCAGAGATTCAAGGTAGCTATAGGTGTTCGACTCCGGCGGCGCGGCAAACCACTGCCACACATCCATGCGCGCCCGGTAGTTGACGGCAACGCTGACGGGCCGGTTCGGGGCGGTGGACTGGGCCCTTGCGGGTGAGACCAAAGAGGCAAGGACAAAAAGTAGCGCCGCGAATCCTGCAAGTCGATAATTTCTCAGTTTCCTTCTCCCAGTATCTATATAGATAGCGGTTCGCCGCCAGGGCCGGTGCTTCATGCGGAGTTACCGGTCGCAAGTCGCTTTCAAGGCCGTTCGCCAAGCTTCTTCGATTGGAGACAGAATGGTCAAGCAACCTGGGGTGGAGTTTCGTCTGCAACTTTCGATGGAGCTCAAAACGTCCGTCGGTTTGTCCGGTCGGATCTTCGCGGAAACAGGCTCCTGTGGGCCGTCCACCAGGACTTGTCATCGTTCATCCTCGCCGGCAACCCGCTTGCCGCCTCGACGGGAAAGAGGTCAGGTAAATCGTTATAGACTTCGGGGTATGATGGTGTGGCGTGAAAATTCGAATCGACTGGATACCGAAAACCAGTATGCATAAACTTCCCTGCTTGAAACTCCTCTCTATCTTTGCGATTGCTGCGCTGGTCTCTCCAGCCTTCGCCCAGCATCACCACAACAATTCGGGCACTTCCACCTCGAACCCGGCGGCCTCGGCGCCATGGATGGACACGACCTTGTCTCCCGATCGGCGCGCGGACATGGTGCTGCAGCAGATGACGCTGGACGAAAAGATCGACCTGCTGCATGGCCAGGGTATGCCCGGCTGGCGTGGCAAACCGATGCCGAACGCCGACTTGGGCAATGGTGGCGCCGGATTTGTGCTTGGAGTGCCGCGCCTTGGAATTCCGCTGATCCAGATGGACGACGCCGCCTACGGAGTTCGCTTCAGCGCTCGCAATGGACGCTACTCGACCGCGATGCCTTCCAACCTGGGCTCCGCCGCAAGTTGGGACCCGCAGGCTGCCTGTGAATACGGCGGCGTGATCGGCCGCGAACTGCATGCCCAGGGCTACAACATGTCGCTCGGCGGCGGCGTTGATCTGGTCCGCCAACTGCGCGGCGGTCGCACATTTGAGTACATGGGCGAGGACCCCATTCTGGCCGGCACCATGGTCGGCAACCGCATCAGGTGCGAGCAGGCGGCGCACGTCATTGCCGACATCAAGCACTACGCCATGAACGACCAGGAAAGCGGACGCAATCAGTACGACGCCATCATCGGCAAACGCGCCATGCAGGAAAGCGACCTGCTTTCATTTCAAATTGGCATTTCCATCGGCCATCCTGGGGCGGTGATGTGCGCCTACAACGGCGTCAACGGCGATTATTCCTGCGAGAACAAATACATTCTCGCCGATGTGTTGAAAGGCGAATGGAAGTTTCCCGGCTTCGTTCTCTCCGACTGGGGCGGCACGCACAGCACCGTCAAGGCCTCGGCGGCTGGACTCGACAATGAGGAGCCGCTCGACACCTACTACGGTCCCAAGATGAAAGAAGCCGTGCAATCCGGCGCTGTGCCCATGTCGCAGGTCGATGACCATGTGCGTCGCATCCTGCGATCGGAATTTGCCGCCGGCATCATCGACAATCCGGCGCAGAAAAGTGTCGTCGAGGTCGAGCGAGATTTGAAGATCGCGCTCCACGTGGAAGAGCACAGCATTGTCCTGCTGAAAAACGCGCACAATCTTCTGCCGCTCGACCCAGCGAAGATCCATTCCATCGCCATCGTCGGTTCTCACGCGGATGTCGGCATGATCTCCGGCGGCGGATCGGCGCAGGTGGACCCACCGGGCAGCACAAATCCTGCATGGCAGTCGCATGTCTGGTTCCCGCCGTCGCCCTTGAAAGCGGTGACTGCGCTGGCATCCGGGGCCACCGTGAAATTCGATTCCGGCAGCGATCCTGCTGCCGCAGCCGCACTCGCCGGTCAATCCGACGTTGCCATCGTCTTCGTCGATCAATGGTCGAGTGAGGGCATGGACCTGCCGAATCTTTCTCTCCCGGACAATCAGGATGCGCTGATCGATCAGGTCGCCGCCGCCAATCCCCGCACCATCGTCGTGCTGGAGACCAGCACCGCCGTCCTGATGCCGTGGATTGAAAAGGTCGGCGCGGTCGTGGAAGCCTGGTACGCCGGCAGTGACGGGGCCCCCGCCGTCGCGAATGTTTTGTTCGGAGATGTCAATCCCAGCGGCAAGCTGCCCATTACGTTCCCGCTGACAGAAGCCGACCAACCGTCGCCGCAAATTGTGGCGCCTCCGCCAGGAGCGCAGGGGAGAGCTGCTGTGATGCGCACCGGCGTCGCCAAGCCAACCTTCACCGTGCATTACACAGAAGGGTTGAAGGTCGGCTACAAGTGGTATGAGTCGGAAAACAAACCGGTGCTGTTTCCCTTCGGCTTCGGATTGTCCTACACGACGTTCAGCTACTCTGGCTTGCAGGTGGAACCCGACGCCACTCCCACTGTGACCTTCACCGTCAACAACACGGGAGATCGCGCAGGAGAAGAAATCGCCGAAGTCTATGCGGGTCTGCCGGCCAGCACCAACGAGCCGCCGAAACGCCTTGTCGGATGGAGCAAGGTGAAACTGAACGCCGGCGAAAGCAAGCAGGTACGCATCGCCATCCCGCAACTGTATCTCTCGATCTACGACGAGCAGCAGTCGGGCTGGAAGCTGGTGCCGGGGAGCTATTCATTCATGGTCGGCGGCTCGTCCGCGGATCTTCCGCTGGTTCAGAAAGTCGATCTGTCCGCCGCCATTGGAACCAGCAGCGGGCAATAGCGGCGCGTCCATCGGGCTGGTGTAGTTGAGTGGGATGTTCGTAGCCAGCCCGATGAGAAGGACGATGGTTCGCTAGGAATTGTTTTTGTCTTCGTCAGGCTTCGTCGGCGAGTCGCCGCGAATGGCATCGGCAATGGCCACGGCTTCGCGCGCAGTTTTCACATCGTGGACGCGAACCAGGTGCGCTCCCGCCAATACCGCGGCGGTGATGGCGGCAAGGGTGGCGTTGCCGCGCTGATCGGTCGGGACCTCGTGTCCGTAGATCTGCGCCAGCGCTCTGCCCAGGAACGCCTTGCGCGATACGCCCGCCAGCAGCGGATGGCCGAGCGTATGCAATTCGTCAAAGCGCGCCAGCAGCGGATAATTTTCGTCGAGAACTTTCCCGAAGCCAAATCCGGGGTCCAGCACGATGGCCGCCGG
>JAJYVR010000129.1 GCA_021791935.1 Acidobacteriota bacterium | reverse complement strand
GCAACGGTCAAAATCAACAAGCGTGCTTTCATCGATCCAGAACTCTCAATTCTCCCGCTGCCATGACCTGGGCCTCGCAGGTCACGGCAACGGAATAGATGGGACCAGTTTTCCCTTACCGCGCATGTCTCTTTGGATTCAAATGCTGCATTTCGGTTGTTCCGCGTTTAACGCGCGACAGGCGTTGCTCCTTCATTTCTCAGCCGCAAATTCTCCCGTTGCAACTCTTTCAGAATAAGCTGTACCTCGGCCTCCAGTTTTTCCACCGCCCCGGAATTTTCAATGACGAAATCGCACAAGGGAGTTTTCTCCCGGTCGGTCATTTGCATGGCAATCCTTTTTCGACCGTCGTCCTCCAGCGCGGCGCGTTCTTCCGCGGAACAGGCTTCGCCGCTGCGCGCCAGGTAGCGAGCCAGCCGAAGATCCTCCGGAGCGGTCACCAGAATCAACTTATCAAATCTTTGGCTGAATCCGGGCGCCGTTCCAGCCCGGTCGGCTTCAAATATCAGCGCAGATTCGACCATCACGATGGCGTCCGGGTCCTTGCGAAAGATCGCGTCGATGCGTCGCCGCTGCTCGGCAACCACAGCGGGATGCACAATTCGACTCAATTCGTCGAGCTGGCCCGTCGACAACACATAGCGCGCCAGCGCGGAGCGGTCGAGCTGCCCGTCGGCCAACATCAATGGCGGCACATCCGGGTATTGGCGGAAGTGAGACAGAATGGCTGCATAGACCGGCTGGCCCGGCTGCATCAATTCGCGGCCAATCTGGTCCGCGTTCAAAATATGCGCGCCTTGGCGAGCGAACAGGCTGGCCACGGTGCTCTTTCCGCTTGCAAGTCCTCCAGTAAGACCAACGCGCAGCATGACGCTTTTCTCTCCCGACTTAAACTGGCAGACCGCGCCGCAGCCGTGCCGCCCGGACCGTATTTGCCATCAACATGGCAATGGTCAGCGGGCCAACTCCACCCGGTACGGGGGTGTAATAGCTGGCAAACGCGAAAGCGTGCGGATCGATGTCTCCCATCAGGACGGAGCCTCTTGCCTTGAAGGTGGCTTCGCGCTTGGCGTCGCCGAAAAAAAAGCGGTCGAAGTCCTCTTGCGATGAAATGCGATTCATGCCCACGTCCACCAGGACCGCGCCAGGACGGACCATCTGCGGGCTGATGATGCCGGGTTTGCCGATGGCCGCCACCAGAATGTCCGCCGAGCGGCAGAAGGCGGCCAGGTCCCTTGTCTTGCTATGGCAAATGGTGACCGTGGCATTCTCGTGCAGCAGCAGCATCGCCATGGGCTTGCCGACAATGTCGCTGCGGCCCACCACCACCGCATTTTGTCCGGAAATGGGAATTTGGCTGCGCTTCAGCATTTGAACGATTCCGGCTGGAGTGCAAGGCGCCAGCGATGGCTGTCCACTTTGCAGCCGTCCAACATTTACCGGATGAAAACCATCGACATCTTTTTCCGGGGAGACGGCTTCCAGCAAGCGTTTCGCATCGACGTGGGCCGGCAAAGGCAGTTGGATCAGGATGCCATCCACATCCTCCCGCGCGTTCAATCCCGACACCAGAGCCAGCAACTCGCCGGTCGTGACAGTCGCGGGCGGAGTGACCATCTCGCTGTTCATGCCGAGTTCGGCGCTGGTCTTCACCTTATTGCGGACGTAGACCTCCGAGGCCGGATGGTTGCCGACCATCACGACCGTGAGACCGGGCCGAATGCCCTGCTCATGCAAAAGTTTGATGTCTGCGGCCACTTCTGTTTTGATCGCAGCGGCGATCGCATTTCCGTCTACCGATTGAGAGGTCATCGTGGTCGTCATGGGCTTGTCTCTATGGTACCGGATGCCAGGCAGGGACGTGTCTGGCTCCTCTCGTCCATTCGGCTGCCGGACCGTAGAAATGCGAAAGTGTGCCTGTGAGTAACTATTTCGGGTGACGAAAGTTTTTCTCTCCGAAGTCCAACAACTGCCGATAGAAGATTTTAGATGTTCATTGGATACAAGTTTTTTTGCAGTTTCTGGGCAACAAATCGAAGCGAAGACGAGTCTTACTATACGAGGGAAAGTCTTACTATACGAGGGAATCGGTTGCGGCCGTAACTGGTTGCGCAACAAGGAAGGTCGGACGCCTCATGCCCGCTGGTAAAGACATCGAGAAATTTCCCACTGTGGAGTTGCAGGAACTGCGGGAAGGACTGCTGCAGCAAGGACTGGATAGCTGGCAGGCAGCCGACCTGATCAGCAGCTTTCTGGCTGGACGCGGGTACGGTGTTTCGCGGCAGAGCGCGCGCGACGCTGTGCTGCGCGGCGAAGGCATCTCGCACTCCATCGCCGGCATACAGGCCGAGCTTGAAAAGCTGGCGATGGTCATGTAGCCGCGGTCATCCGACGGTTGTGCGGATGCCTGCTCTCGATCCTTCAAGAGTGCCGGTAGACATAAATCGTTCCAGCGCCTTGGTGGCGCAGCCCTCTCCGCACACATGGTAAACGTCTGGATTCCTGGATTCTTCCTCATTCCATGGCAGCAGCGTGAAGTGTCGCGAAGGCTGGCCCTCTTCAAAGCAGAATACATTCCCCAGCGCGATCATCCACCAGTGGTTGGACTCGAGCTTGACGGTCCCGCAGATGTTACAGATGAACGACTCCTCCCATGCCATGGTGTAACTCCATGATGCCTGTTCGCGACCAGTCCAACTGGATGCGGCAAAAGGACCTTCGTCGCTGCATTCGCAGAAGAAGAAGGGACAGGACAGAGATCCTTCGCGGAAATTCCTTTAAAAAACACGCCATACCATAGAATAATCCGTAAGTCTGTGGAGTTACTACTCCATCTTTTATGGGGCTGGTGGCTTCCGTGGCCCTGGGCGCGCTCTTGCTCAAGTCCAAAGGGCAGACGCGGAGGCGTGCCTCACGACTACGCGCATTCGCACTCCGCAGCGCGATTCACCGCGCAATCCAGCCGCTTTTCAGAGATTGCCGCCCGCAGCCTGGTGACGACCCAGTTGGACCGGATCGATGCTTATACTTGGGAAAGCCTGTCCTCCAGGTGGCGAGACGACCCATGACCCTATCGAATCCCTCCCTCGCCGTATCCGATCCGACACAGAGCGCACTGGACCTGAAGCGAATCTATCGCCGCATTGCATTCCGGCTGATTCCGTTCCTTATGCTGCTCTACCTGGTCGCAATTCTCAATCGCGTCAATGTCAGCTTTGCGGCGCTGACCATGAACAGCGACCTCGGCCTCAGCAACACTCTGTTCGGGATTGGGGCCGGCATTTTCTTCCTGGGATATGTCCCGTTCGAAGTGCCCAGCAACTTCATGCTGGCCAAGGTCGGCGCCCGGCTGTGGCTTACCGTTCTGCTGGTCCTTATGGGATTGGTGTCCGCCGGGTTCGTCTTTGTACACAACGGCACTTCTTATATGCTGATGCGGTTTCTGCTGGGCGCGGCGCAGTCCGGATTTTTCCCCGGCGTGGTGCTCTATCTCACCTTCTGGTTGCCGTCTTCGGTGCGCGGCGGCCTGATGTCGTTGTTCATTGTGTCCATGCCGCTCTCCACGGTCGTGGGAGCGCCTTTGTCCATGGCCATCCTGAAGATGAACGGCATGGCGGGGCTGCGAGGCTGGCAGTGGTTGTTTGTTTTGGAAGGAGGACTCGCCGTTGTTGTCGGACTGATGATTCCAAAGGTCCTTGCCGACTCCCCGAAGAAAGCAAGCTGGCTTTCGCCGCAGGAGTCGACCTGGCTGGTCGCTGCCATTGCGTCCGAATCTCGCGCAACGACAGCGCATGCCTCCTGGATACATTTGTTTCGCAGCCGCGCCGTCCTCGGCTTCGCGCTGGGCTACTTCATCCTGATGATCGGGCTCTATGGGCTGGGCTTCTGGATTCCGCGCATCCTTGCGTCCCAAGGGCTTCCGTTGGCGCAGACGGGCTGGATGACCGCTCTTCCCTACGTGATCGCGACCGTGGGCATGGTCCTGTGGTCGCGCCATTCGGACAGTTCCGGCGAGCGGAGATGGCATGTGGTGCTCGCATTTCTGGCGGCGGCTCTGGGCATGTATGTCGCCTCGGCCACGCACCTGGTCGCAATCGGCGTGGCAGGATTTTCCATTGCGGCGTTGGGAATCTGCTCCGCCATGCCTTTGTTCTGGGTTGCGGCGACAGAGCATCTTGGCGAGAACGGGGTCGCCGGCATTGCGGTCATCAACTCCATTGGCAACCTGGGAGGCTTTGTCGGTCCGTTCTGGATGGGCTGGCTGGTGGATCGCACGCACTTTTTCTCCGCCGGACTGCTGGCAGCAGCCATTACGCTTGCGCTTGGTGCCGTCCTCATGTATGGGTTAAGCCGACCCGCCTCATCCTCCCGCTCCCGCGCGTGGCAACCATAGGACGACATTGGGTGGCTCGCGTATCCGCGCGCGCTCCGCCAAGCCCTGTTGCTCAGGATTTGCGGGCAGCCAACGTCAGCGTCAAAGTTTGCGGCTTGCGATCGCGCAGGATATTCAGTTTGATGGCTGCGTTCTTATTTTGCCGCAGCACATGGTTCCACCGGCTGCGTGTAATCATCGGCGCATCGTTCGCCTTGCAGATCACATCGCCGGCCTGTAGTCCGGCGCGGAGTCCGGGGCTTTTGGGATCGATACTCTTGACCAGCAATCCGGTCGAGTTCTCCAAGCCGAAGTGCCGGGCCATCTGCGGATTCATTACCTCGACCGTGAGGCCGGTATAGGGAGGCGTGCCCGGAATGTAACTCATCAGGCCGCCGTTGGAGCTGAACGTCTTGCCAATCTCCGAGGATGCTTCGCCGAAAAAGCCGGTCGGCGCTGGAGGTTGGGCCGCAGCAGTTGCGCTCGCCTGTGCGCTGGGATCGGGGACCGTGTAATGCCGCGACCACGCTTCCTTCTCCACGGTATCGCGGTCCGCCAGCACCACGGGAATTTCCATCGGTTTGCCGTCGCGCACAATATGGAGCACGACCGTTTGTCCCGGGTGCATTTTATGCAGCGCATCGATCAGGTCTTCTGCGTTCTGTGCCTTTTTGCCGCCCAGCTTGACGATCACATCGTTCGAGTGCAGGCCCGCTTTGCCGGCGGGCGCATCGTGATCCACAGCCGCAATCTCGACGCCTTCATTCGGCGCTAAATGAAGTTTTTCCCTCTGCTGGCGGGTCAGGTTCTCAAAGTCCACCCCAAGGTATCCGCCATGGCGATGAAAGCCGGTCATGCCCGTCAGCGGTTCCATGGCAGAGGGCCACGCTGCGACTGGCGGGGCCAGAAGCGCAAGGCAGACAATCGTCAATGGAAACGATCGATGTTTCATACATTCACGTCCACGTCGGCGTTTCGAGAAGCGCGCGGCTTCTCTGCAATCCAGTCCGCCACTTGGTCCCGCGCCTTACTGTATTAGGGCGCATCCATCCAGCAAATCGCTGGATCCAAACAAGTCGCTGGACCGAACAACTCGATGGATCCAAAGTTTTGTCGATTGAGCGCCCCGCGGATTCGGGTCCCGGCGGTCGGGCGAGGCGTGGGTTTCGCGCCTGACCGTCGCGCGGCGCATTCCGCAGGGTCATTCCGCGGGGTCATTCCGTTGGAGGAATCGCCCGCAGCACTTTCAGCGACGCCTCGCGCATGGCCGGGTTGTCGTCCCCGGTGGAGACGGTTTCCAAGACCAGCCGCACGCTGCTGTCCGCCTGGACGGGCTCCAGCATCTGCAACGCGTGGCTGCGAACGGGCTGGCTGGGGTCATGCATCAGGGATTCCAGCACCGCATCTCGCACCCGCACATCCTGACCGACGTACGGAGTCAGTCCCTCCAGCGCTTTCAGCCGCACAGATGGGTCGCGGTCGTAGCGCAGTGCCACCATCAACGCGGTCCGTACAGGTCCTTCGTCGCAGTAATGGCCCGCCTTGCATTGCGCGGCCAGCAAGGCCACGGAATTGCCTTGCACATTTGGATCGACGGCATTCCGTGTCGCCATCAGCAGCAGCTTCTGTACCTCGGGGTCGTCGATCGAACCTTCCACCATCGCGGGCACCATGGTGTTGAAGTGGACTTCCACCATATCGGTATTCGGGTGCTGCACAATTTCGCTCACATTGAACACCGAGGGAGCTGCGGTTGTTTCCGCGGGAGCGGTAGACATGGCGAGTTGTGCAACCGGCCGCTGTGCAAGCTCATGTTTCCAGTAGTGTCCCGCCGAGGCGCCAATCCCCAGCCCCAGAATCGCCACCGCCATCGCCATTCCTGGCGCGGCGTGCAACTGGGCGAGGAAACCTTGCCATCCGATTTCAATTCGCATCCACAGGCTGGCGGGCGGCATAAGATCGATCGCGTCGTCCAACCGGATGCGGCTTTGCGCCAGAAAATTGGGAGAGGGTTCCTCGACCGAAGCCAGAGACAGCGTCTGACGAAGCGCTTGATATGCCTGCAACTCGCCGCGGCAGGATTCGCACCCGGCGACATGCAGTTCCAGGCTGTGGCACTGTTCGTCGGGCAGTTCTCCATAGACGTATTGCACAATCAACGGCTGTGCGCGATCGCATTTCATGGCCTGCTCCTGAAGGTAAGAAAATCCATCGTGTTTTTACCGTCTTTTATCGCACGACTGACAACTGCGTCCGCAATTTTCGGGTGGCACGGAAGAGCGTGTTCTTCGCCGTTTCTTCCGTGGTGTTCAACATCTCGCCTATGGTCCGCAACCGCAGACCCTGGTAATGCTTCAATTCAAATACCGTTCGCTCCCGCGGCGTCAAGGTCGCCAGCGCCGTCTGAATCTTCTCCGCCAATATTTTTCTGTCGTACTCCCGCGCCGGATTTGCCATGGCGCGATCGTCCGAGACGTTGACCATCGTATCGTGCTCTTCGCCGGAGGCGTCGACGATTACACAAGGGTCTTCCCGCCGGGTCTTGCGTCGACGCAGCAGGTCCAGGCAAAGGTTGGTGACGATCCGGTAGAGCCACGTATAGAAGGAGCACTCGAAGCGGAAACTGCCAATGTGGCGATAGGCCTTCAGGAAGGCTTCCTGATGGATGTCCTGCGCATCCTGTTCCGAACCGGTCAGGTGCAGGGCCAGGCGCAGCACTGCCTGATCGTATTGGCGCACGAGTACGTCGAAGGCCGCGCGGGAGCCTTGTTGCGCCTCGCGGATTAATTCGGCATCCTGCAGTCGTACTGAGCTATCGGCGTACATCCTTGGTTTAGATTGTATCCGCGAGACCTCAGTTCGGCCCTGTGGGGAACCGAAGGTTTCTCGCGGAAGAATGGCGAATCGCTGCAACTCCATCGGGCGTGTCTCCAAACTTTTGGACGATATCTTTCGACAAAGGTAAGCCGATCTTCTGTTTTCGACCTGTCCGGCGCGGATGAAGTGGGCGACACTCTTTCTCCTTTCCTTTTTCTTCGCTGCCGTTCTGCCCGCCGAAGTCGCGGTCTCGGAACCCGATTGCGATGAAATCCATTAGACTTGGGCTCATGACTCCTGCTTTCCAACGACCCTCCGGCGAGGCCCAATCCTCGTTTTTTCAGAATGATTCAGGCCGTAAGGCCGCTACGCGGAACTGGGCCGTTGCGTACACCGATGGCGGGTCGCGCGGCAATCCAGGCCCCTCCGGCTATGGGGTGGTGATTCTGGGGGAAGATGGATCTGTTCTCGGAGAGCTTAGCGAATTTCTGGGAATGCGGACGAACAATGTTGCGGAATACTCGGGCTTGCTGGCGGCGCTGGAATTTGCGCTGGCCAATGGCCATCCTCGGTTGCGGGTAGTTTCGGACTCGGAATTGATGGTCAAACAGATTCGCGGGCAATATCGCGTGCAAAGCCCCGATCTTCGGCCGCTGTATGAGGAAGCCAAACGTCTCATCGCCAAGCTGGAAGCCTTCCAGATCGAACATGTGCTGCGCGGAAAGAACAAGAAGGCGGATGAACTGGCGAACCAGGCAATGGATCGGGGGATGCGGCGTAAGCCGGAGGGGAAAGCGGGCCTATCTGGCGCGCCGGTTGCCGCGGAGGCGCCGCCGGTGCGTCCGCTGCGCGGCATCGTAAAAGACGGAAGAATCAACCTGCTGGAAGGATCGATTCCGGAAGGGACCATCGTGGTGGTGATGCCGGAGAAGGCGCTCGGCCAAAGGGCGGGGAAATCCTAGAGCGATATCGGTCGGAATTCCGGTCGAAAAAATAGTTGCCTTAGCAACTATATTGCCCATAAATGGTCGAAGTAGTTGCTAAGGCAACTACTTCGGCTATGGGCCGCTATCGCCCCTCTGGACTCATGTCGCAGCGGCGACCTGAGATGGCACTTTTCAAATTGCAGTTCGTTGAAGACTGCGGCTTGTTAACGATCGGGTAGACCTCGGACTTTAGTCCGGGGATGAATAACAGCCGCAATGCGCCTTCAGGCGCTGAGGTTTGACGTTTCGAATCTCTCCGGGAACGCGTCCAATTCTCCCAAGAACCGTGGGTTCGCGCTGGAGAATGGGAATTCTGAAGATGTTTCCGCCAATCCGCGCTTCACGGGATTGTCTACCAGGTAACGGAACAGCGCGGCACATTCCTCGCCGTCACGGATGCGGCGATCATGGTATTTCGGCTGCCAAATTTCGCGCTGTATGGCGAGTTCCTTTTTGGCGCGAAAAGAAAATCCGCCCTTCAGGTATTGAACGGACCGCTCCAGCGTGACGCCTCGCGAAGGGGTCAGGATGAGATGAAAGTGGTCCGGCACGACCACGAACGCGTGCAGCAGGAATTGATGTCGGAGCCGGTACGATTGCACGACGTCCAAGAATAACTCGGCGCTGCGTTCGGTTTGGAACACCGGAGTTTGCGTACGAGAGGTGATGAAGAAAGTTCCCTGGGCCATGCGGCCCTCCTGTGGATCGGAGTATTGGCAGCGACCTCAGCGCCTGAAGGCGCGCCGGGTTTGAACCCGGTTCCCCGGACTGAAGTCCGGGGTCTACCTGCAACCATACAATCTGGGTCTACCTGCAACCATACCGTTCGGGGCCTACCTGCAACCCTACCGATCGAGCGCGAGGACATCATGTTCAGAACCTAGCAAGTAGTGTGAACAGGCCTTAAGACGACGCCAGCGCGGATTTCACTTGTTCGCTGACCAGCTTGCCGTCGGCGCGCAATCCGGCGGCTTGAAACTTGGCCTGCACCGCTTTCATCACGCTGCCCATGTCCCGTGGAGTTGGCCTGGAACCCGCAGCGGACATCTCTGCAATGACCGCGTCGACGGTGCCGCGAATGTCTTCGAAGGAAGCGGATTTCGGCAGATAGCTCTCGATGATCGGAATTTCGGCGGCTTCCTTCTCCACCAGGTCCATGCGGTTGCCCTTGGTGAACTGCTCAATGGAATCTTTCCGCTGTTTCACCATGGTGATCAGCACCTGCTCGGCTTCGGCATCGGTGAGCGGGGCGCGTTTGTCGATTTCTTTGTTCTTGAGCACGGATTTCATCATGCGAAGCGTGGAAAG
>JAJYVR010000128.1 GCA_021791935.1 Acidobacteriota bacterium | reverse complement strand
CCCTTTCCCAGCCTTCAGTCCTACGCGGTCAGCCGCAACCGCTCAAAGAGTTTCGCTTTGGCTTGCTGCATCCGCCGCGCCGCGTCGGTATCGCCGATGGCCGCGGCGACCCTTTGCAGCGCGTTCATGCTCAGTCCATGGCGCAGGTACTGTGCCGGATTGTCCAACAGCGACAGGGTTTCCAGCGGGGTCTGATAGCGCTTGTAACTTACACGCTTGCGCCCTTTTTCGTCGATCTTCACGTCCGCCTGAGCGCAGGGACGATGATAGTTCAGATAGGGATTCAAGTACTCACGGTAGAAGTCGTTGATGGCATCGGCGTGCTTGGCATCGATGTATCCATAGCCGATGTGTTTGCGAATGACGGCGCCGTTCTTGGTCTCCACCAGGCCGTTGTCGCCGCTTTGCCGAGGCCTGCTCTTGGTCTGCTCGACGCGCAGTTTTTCCAGTAGCCGAGCGACGGTTTTGTTGATGAACTCGCCGCCGTTGTCGGAGTGGAAGCCCAGGATGGGAAAAGGAAACTGGCGCAGCATGTTCTCCAGAACCGGCTCCAGATAGGCCTCCGAGATGCGCGGCGTTGAACCGGCGACCTGCCATTGCGTGACCTCATCGACGGCGTTGATGTGATAGACGCCCTTCTCCCCGGCGTTCGGCTGATCGCCCTGATGCACCGTGTCCAGGCGCAGAAAGCCGGGCTGGCCGTTGGGCGCGGGCTTTTTGCGCTCGCCGATCTGGACCGCCGTGGGCCGCGTCTTGGTGTAGTTGAGAAGCCGCTCGCGGTAGCGCTGGCGGTGGCGCAGGTTGTACAAGTGAGCGACGGAAATCGTAGCCAGGCGCGCGTACTCCGGCCGCTTGTAGACCTCGAACTCGCGCTCCAGAATGCGCCGCGTTGCCGGGCCGCTCAAGGTCTCGTGCGCCTCGTCCACGCTGGCCAGCAACTCGATGTCGGCCCCTGTGTAGCGTTGCGTGAAACGCCGCCGCCGATAGACCGTCGCCTGCACCCGCCCGGTAGATACATAGCGCGCGATCAGCCGCGTGCCCTGCGCCCGGCTCAGCCCCGTCATCTTCTCGAGGTAGCGCCTTACCAGGCCCCGCGCCGCCTTGCCCTGCGCAGCGTACTGCTGCCCGACCAGCACCTGCTCCACCCAGCCATAGAGCTGCCGGCGGTCTTCGGCCTCAAACCGGACTTCCTCGCTGGCCGCGACAAAACGGCCAATCGCCTCCAAACTCAACTCTTCTGATCGAACCATGCGGATGTTCACTACCCAGCATGACCGACCCTTCAGGCTCATCTTGTATTGGAATCAATACCGGCCTTCAGGCTCATCTTGTATTGGAAGAGATGACCGCTCCGGTAGAATCTGTCACGCTACCAGAAATGGCCCCGGACAAAACCTGGGCCCAGAGTTGCGTGGATGCAAAGCCCAAAAGCAATGCACCGCAAAATAAAAAGAGCGTCTTGGTTTTTTTAACGCGATTCATACGTCCCTCCCATAAATAGTTGTCTTCTTGAATTCTGGCCGCCATCATTTGGCGCGCCTAAATCACAGATATCCATACCGACAAACAAAATATTCGCGCGATGGGCCACCAGCAAAGAAAATGTTGGCAGTCGTGTGAATTGCGATATACGCAAATATTTATGAAGAAACTGCGGGGGCTCCTTATTTACTCCAGCCAACGCTAGTATTGATGCTGAACTGGCCTCAAATACCTTGCCGATAGAACGGGTGGACATTCCTTCAGAAGGAACTCAGTTGCGCCGGAGCTAGGAAAAGACATTGAAAAGAGTTGCGATATACGCAAACTTACGATTTTCAATTTTTGCGATTGCCGATTCACGATGCATGCGCTTAACTGTCTTCCGTGTTCGCTAAACTCAAGAGAGGTCGAGTTGAATGAAGATCGCTGCGGTTCGACTGTACAAGGTTCGCTCTGGAAATACCGGAGAACGCGGGGCGGAGTTTGGTGAATCCCAATACTGGGGCGGGGGCTGGCAAACACATGCGCTCATTGCGAATCCGATGTCGGTGTATTCAAAATATGCGCGTCTGCGCTCGCTTTGGATGGGTCCTGGCCAGGACCCATATGCGATTGAAATTCTGACGGATGAAGGAGTGACCGGTTGCGCGGTGAATTATGGAGGCGGTCCGATGGCCTGTCTCGCGATTGCGCAACACTTCAGCCGATTCCTCGTTGGCGAAGACCCGTTCAATATCGAGAAGTTGTGGGACCAGATGTATCGCTCCACGCTTCCTTACGGACTGGGCGGGGTGACCGCCATGGCGATCAGCGGCGTCGATCTTGCCTTGTGGGACCTTATGGGGAAGGCGCTCCAGCAGCCTGTCTACAAGCTACTTGGAGGGCAAACGAAGGAAACCATCCCGTGCTATGTGACAACCCATCCGGACCTGGCCGCCAGTTGGAAGAACAGTGGATTTCTGGGAGTGAAGGTTGCCGCTCCATGGGGCGCGGCCGACCGCCGCGATGGCTTGGCAAAGATGCAGCAATGCCTAGAGCGATGCCGTCTTGAACTTGGCTCGGCGATGGAGCTGATGGTGGACTGCTATCTCTCGTGGGACTTCGAATTCGCGACCCGGCTTGCAGAGCGTATCCAGGGAATCGACGTCAAGTGGTTTGAAGATCCGCTCGAAAATGGATCGGCAGAGAAAATGAATGCGGAATTGCGCACCCACATATCGCCCATCCAGGTAGCCATTGGCAATCTGGAGTTCGACTACAAGGCATTCGCGGCAATCCTTACGGAACGAGCCTGTGATGTTATTCAACCCGAGATGCAATGGTGCGGGGGCTTGACCGCGGTTCGGCGAATTGCGGCGATGGCAAAGTCCTACGGCGTGCCTGTCATCCCGCATGGCTCTGGCGTATACAATTACCACTTTGTGCAATCGAACTTAAACTCACCCTTTGCCGAATATCTCTCGGTTGGAGACGGCATGACTGTCCGCCCTATCTTCGACGCAATCGTCGGCGAGCCACTCCCTGTCAACGGGCACGTAACGTTATCGGACGCGCCTGGATTCGGTGTGGAACTCAATCGGGATCTCATCCAGCCATTGGAGTTTTGAACCAAATACTCCCGCAAGGAGAACGTCTTGAAAGACAGAATCAAGTGTGGGGTACTGGGAGCGGGTTGGTGGGCCACTTTCGCACACATTCCCGCATTGTTGTCGCATCCCCGTGCCGAGCTTCTGGCCATCCAAACCAATGACCTTGATCGGGCGCGCAAGGTGGCTGCTGACTTCGGCGTACCGCATTCCTTTACCAGCGCCGCTGAATTGCTATCCATCGACGAACTCCAGGCGGTGGTCGTCAGCAGCAGCCCCCATCTGCACTACCAAGAGGCGGCCGCCGCATTGCGCCTGGGGAAGCATGTCCTCATTGAGAAGCCGATGACGCTGACAACGAACCAGGCTCGGCATCTGGTCGAACTGGCGGATGAACGCAATCTTCAATTTCTCATTAGCTGTCCCTGGCACTATACTTCACACGCTCCTGTCGCACAACACCTGATCCGGGAAGGAAGGCTCGGCAAATTGCGCATGATCAGCGTGCTGATGACCAATCCCATCGATCATTTGCTGCGCGGTGAAAGTTCAATACCGACTCACGGCACTCCATATATGCATCCCGATATCGGCACTTATAGCGATCCAAAGATTGCGGGGGGCGGGCAGATCTATGCGCAGGTCTGTCATGTTGCCGCCTATCTCACCTTTCTTACAAGCGTGGGCGTCGGCGAAGTGTTCGCGAGGTTTCACAATGACGATGCATCTTTGGATATCTACGACGCACTCAATTTACGGATGCAGGATGACACCATAGTCACGATCGCCAGTACTGGCGCCACCAGTACGAATCGGCGCACATACGAAATACGCATATTCGGAACGAAGGGGATGCTGTACCTTGACCTTTGGCGCGGCACGATGGAATTCATCAGTACGGCCGGCGAACAACAAGTCTATCCTGACCTGGTCCCTGAAGATATCTATCCTCATCAGGCGCCGGCAATTAACCTAATCGACTCTATCCTTGACTCGTCATGCAATCGATCTCCGGCTGCGCTCGGCGTTGCGGCAATGGAGGTTATTGAGTCTGCGTGTATTTCAGCTAGGACCGGGCAAAATGTCCTCATTCCAAGCCTGGTGGAGCAAAGAGCATGAGCGCAGTCTGCCTGCGCGGCATTACCTGGGACCACAGCCGCGCCTTGCCACCACTGGTTGCCGCCTCGCAGCGCTTTGAAGAGTTGCATCCTGGAATCCGCATCTTGTGGGAGAAACGCAGCCTGGATGAATTCGGACATGCCGGCCTTGCGGAGTTATCCCGTTCCTACGACCTGCTCATCATCGACCACCCCATGCTGGGCGATGCACACCACAACCATACGCTCATCGACCTGCAACCGCTGTTACCGGCGGAAGCGCTTGCGGATCTCGAATCGGACGCACTCGGCCAGTGTCTCGCCAGCTACCGTTACGAGAATTGCCTCTATGCGCTCCCTGTGGACGCTGCTGCGCCAGCTGCGAGCTTCCGCCCCGATCTCCTCGAACGAAAAGGGCATCCAGTGCCAGCCGACTGGAAACAGGTCATCGAGCTTGCAAGGCGCGGTCTCGTGCGCATGCCGGGCTTTCCTGCGGATATTTTTCTCAACCTCATGGGAATGTGCGCTTCCAGAGGCAGCTCGGTCGCCTCCGGAGAGTACCTCTTTGATCGTGCTATAGCCACGCGCTGTCTCGAAGAATTGCGCGAACTCGCATCGTTGATGCCTGAGACGATTTACGCCATGAATCCGATAGCCCTCTATGAAACCATGGCGTCCGTAGACGAATTCGCGTACTGTCCGTTCGCTTACATCTACAGCAATTATTCCCGGCCTGGGTTCGCAGCCAATATTTTGCTCTTTGCCAACTTAGCGACTCTTTCAGAAGGGACCCCTCTACGCACTGTACTGGGCGGCACGGGCATAGCCATATCTTCCAAATGCACGAATATAGAGGCGGCTCTCGACTTCTGCAGCTTCGTTGCCGGCCGTCATTGTCAGAGCCATTTATATGGCATGTGCGGCGGCCAGCCGGCAAGCAATGCAGCATGGCGCGATCCACTGCTGAATCGGATCAGCAATAATTTTTTTGAACGCACGTTGGAGAGTATTTTGACCGCTTATGTGCGTCCGCGCTACGCGGGCTACATCGCATTGCAGCGCTCTGCGGGGATGCTTATCGTCGAATACTTGCGGCATAAGGTCACTGCCGCGCGAACATTGCAGGGCCTGGACAATCTTTACCGGCAGAGTCTCCCCGAGTTAGCGAACGAATCGGAGATCATGCCATGATCCCTTTTTCCTGCGCGGACTACTCCTTTCCCCTGCTCACTCCCGCTCAACGATTTGCCTTGCTGCAGTTGCTCGGGTTCAAGTATGTGGACATCGGATTGTTTGAGCGCAGCGTCGGATTAAGGCCCAATCGGCTGCTCGCGTCGCCAAGGACATTCATGAAGCAGCTCAAGCATGATCTAAAATGCGCTGGATTGCGCGTGTCGGATGTCTTTCTGCAAACCGGTTTGGACCCTGCTGTTTCAGCCTCAAACGATGCAAGCGCAGTGGTGCGCGCATGCAATCACAAAACGTTCCTGCTCGCTCTCGAATTATGCTCGGCGATCGGCTGCACGCACATAACGGGCCTTCCTGGTGTTTGGCACAAGGGAATGGAGGGCGCCAAAGCCTTTGCGTTGGCTGTAGAAGAGGCACGCTGGCGTCAACACAAGGCCGCCGATGCCGGGGTGTGCTATGCGATCGAACCCCATGTCGGCTCCCTCTGTTCAGATATTGCAAGCACTCGTTCCTTGCTTGATGCCGTGCCAGGCCTGACCCTTACCCTCGACTACGGCCACTTTGTTTCATCCGGCATCGACTCACATGCAGTTCATTCCCTGTTGCCTTTTGCTTCCCACATGCACGCGCGGGGCGGCGCGCGCAACCGGCTGCAAACCCCAGTGAGCGAAAATGAAATCGACTTCGGCGGCATCGTCCAACGCTTATACAAGCAGACGTACAGTGGCTTCCTCGCAATCGAATATGTTTGGGTCGACTGGAAGCAATGCAACCGGACTGACAATGTATCGGAGACCATTTTATTGCGCCGTCTGCTTGAAGAATTGATGGAACCGATGCCGGAACCACCGTCTACACCGCAGACACTGAAGGCGCTCCAATCGCGCATGGCAACCAAGCAAACGAGAGGAAGAGAGATGAGGAAATAATGATGACCGATCGCCGAGAAATATTGAGTCCAGTGTTGGCACACCGAATCGCTCTCGTGGGTATTTTGACCGGCTTGCTTCCATTACCGCAAGGCCGAGCGCAACAGGCACAGCCAGCCGCAGGCAACGTCGCCTTATACCGGCAGGCCAATGCCCCAGTGGAGAGACGGATCGGCGACTTGCTCGGCCGCATGACCCTCGAAGAAATGGTGCGGCAACTGGATCTGTATGCAGGAGCCAGAACCCTGGTCGACAAGCAAAAAGATCCCACTCATGCCGCGGCCGATGCCGTGTTCTTGCCGGAGAAGGCAGAGGCTCTTTGGGAAGCCTCGGCGTAGGCGGCATTCATGACCTGTATCCAACAGCGGAGCAATCGAACGCCATCCAGCGTTGGGTGATCTCCCATAACCATCTCGGCATTCCGGTGCTTTTCACCGGTGAGGGTCTGCATGGATTGTACGAAGACACCGCCACCGTCTTTCCTGCGCCGATCAATCTCGCCGCTACCTGGAATTCGGAACTCGCGCAGCGGACTGGGGCCGCAATCGCGGCCGAGACGCGCGCGACCGGCATCGATATGATTCTGGCCCCCGTCCTCGACCTTGCGCGCGATCCCCGCTGGGGACGCATCGAGGAGGATTTCGGAGAAGATCCATTCCTGACCGGACAGCTTGGCCTTGAGTATGTCCGCTGCGCGCAGGGCGACAGCCTCGCGACCGATCATACCGTTGTGGCTGAACCAAAGCACTTTGCCGGCCACGGCTCCCCGGAAGGCGGCACCAATACCTCGCCCGTGCATGTCGGGGAACGCGAACTACGCTCGGTCATGCTCAAGTCATTTGAACCGGCCATCCGCGAGGGTCACGCCATGGGCGTGATGGCGGCCTACCATGAGATCGATGGAATCCCAATCACCGACGATCCCTTTGTGCTGAAGACCATTCTGCGCCAGGGGTGGGGTTTTCAAGGATTTGTGCTCTCCGACGCGGGAGCAATTCGCCGGTTGTATAACACGCACTATGTCGCAGCAACACCGAAGGACGCTGTCTGCATGGCGATCCGGTCCGGCGTTGACATGCAGTTCTTCGACTTCGACCACGATGTGTTTCAAAAGGCGCTGATCGATTGTGTGCATGAAGGCTCGTTGGCACAGTCCGATGTGGACCGCGCCGTCCGCTCCGTGCTTCGCGTCAAGTTCGATCTCGGCCTCTTCGATCATCCCTTTGTCGATCCCACGCTCTGCGCAAAGGTTCAACGGTCTCAGGCCCATCTCGCGCTCTCGCTTGAGTCGGCGCGCGAATCCATGACGCTGCTCAAGAACGATAGCAACCTGCTGCCGCTTTCCAGGTCCATTCAGCGCATCGCTGTCATCGGTCCCAACGCCAATGTGGCGCGGTACAGCGACTACGAGAAAGAAGAGTGGGGCGAGCGCATCAACATGCTCCAGGGCATCCGCGCCATTGTCCCGCACGCGGTCGTCAACTTCGATGTCGGCGAAAATATCTCGTCGGCAGTGGCGATCGCAAAAGAGGCAAACGTCGTCATTCTTGGCCTGGGAGAAAACCAGAAGATCTCCGGCGAAGGCCACGACCGTTCCAATCTCGATCTGCCGGGCAACCAGGAGCATCTCCTTGAAGCCGTCGTCGCCACCGGCAAGCCCGTTGTTCTCGTTCTCGAAAACGGCCGGCCGCTCACCATTGGCTGGGCAAAGCAGCATGTGCCCGCCATTCTGGAAGCATGGTACCCGGGAGAACTCGGCGGCACAGCGATCGCGGAAACGCTCTTTGGCGACAACAATCCGGCCGGACGACTCACCGTCACCTTTCCCCGCAGCACCGGACAACTTCCCGACTTCTACAACTCCGATCCATCGCGCAACACAAAGTATGTCGACGACGACGGCAAGCCCCTGTTCCCGTTTGGATTCGGACTCAGTTACACCACATTCCGCTACGATCATCTCGTTGCCACGCCTCCCGCTGCCGGCAGCCATGATGACGTTCAAGTAACAGTCGATGTAACAAATATCGGGAGCCGGGAAGGCGACGAAGCGGCGCAGCTCTATCTGCGCGAAGACGTCACCAGCGTCGAAACCCAGCGCCGCTCACTGAAGGGCTTTTCCCGCGTTCACTTCAAGCCTAAGGAAACAAAAATTCTATCCTTCCGTGTCCCACAAGATCAGCTTGCCGTCTGGAATGCTGAAGGAAAATTGGGTCGTCGAACCAGGCAACTTCACCATCTGGGTTGGAGGCTCATCCGAAGCATCGTTGGCAACGAAATTTCTTCTGCGACCGTAGCCGGAACGGCGAGAGCGCAGGAAGCCGTTCAACTGCACAAAGAATCGTTCCCAAAAACGCTTTTTTGCGGCATAGCTTAGAGGGTTTTGAGAGTACGCACATCAATGGACCAAGACGCAATAAGGAGGCGCAACATCTTCGATCTGTCAGGTCAGTTTGCAGTCGTTACCGGAGCCGCAACCGGAATTGGCGAAGCAATTGCAACACGTTTAGCTAGCGCCGGCGCCATTGTCTGTATCGCGGATATCGATGGCGCCTTGGCCACGGAAGCCGCTGAAAGGATTGGTTGCGGCGCATATCCGATGGCCGTCGATATAACCGATCCCGTCGAGGTAACGCGAACCGTTGCCGCAATACTTGAAAGAAGCGGCGCGATCGATATCCTTGTGAATAATGCGGGCCTCGCAGGGAAGGCTGCGCCGATCTGGGAGCAGACGGACGCGGACTGGCAGAAGGTGATGGCGGTCAATATCAACGGGCCTTTTTATCTTTGCCGCGCAGTGATCCCGCACATGCGCAGCCGGGGTTACGGGCGGATTGTTAACATCGCCTCCGTTGCCGGTAAAGAGGGCAACCCGAATATGGTCGCCTACTCCGCATCCAAGGCTGCGCTGATTGGACTCACCAAATCCATCGCAAAAGAGGTTGCCAGCGAAGGGATTTGTATCAACGCGATATCGCCTGCGGTCATTCGCACCAAGATACTCGAACAGCTTACGCCAGCCCAAGTTGCATATATGGTGGAGCGCATCCCTATGAAACGCACGGGGCAGCCCGAGGAGGTCGCCGCCGTCGTTCACTTTCTTGCGAGCAGAGACTGCTCGTTCGTCACCGGCCAGTGTTATGACGTGAGCGGCGGCAGATCGACCTATTAGTACTACAGTTGCAACTATAAATGATAGACTGAAAACGCACAGGTAGGCTCTCCGCGTAGGCAGGGCAATCGCATGAACGTCATGTGAGTCCGAGGAGTTGAGCGCGGTAGTTGTCGGAGGTGGCGGCGATGAGGCGTCGGGCCTTAATGCCGCCTTTTCGTTGGACCGGATCGAG